>NZ_JASCPK010000029.1:0-53761 GCF_029959385.1 Pseudomonas sp. PS01303 | reverse complement strand
GCCGCACAGCGGCCTGGAAGGAAACCTATGAGCATCATCGAAACAAGGGCAAGGCCACCACTGAAGCGCTGGTGATTTTGTCACGTAAACTTGCGCGTATTGCATACGCGCTGCTGAAGAGCGAGAAGCATACGTCAGCAAAACTGCCTAAAAAACGTTGTTCGCAACCATAGAATCTCCCACAGGGGAACGCATTCCAAAATGTGGGAGCGGGCTTGCTCGCGAAGAGGCCAGTCGCTTTAACGCAAAATAATCAGATGCCCAAGCACCTGATGCTGCTCAAACCCCAACACCCCCTGCAAAGAATTCAACACCGCCTGCGGATCCTTACTCGGAAAACTGCCACTGACCTTGCGCGCCGCCAACTCATCATTGAGCAGCACAATCCGCCCCGGATAATACCGGCGCAAATCCTCCACCACGTCCCCCAGTGTCGACTTGTAATACGTCAGCCAACCCTGCCGCCAGGCCAGTTGCGCCTCGCTGTCCACGGCATGCAGTTTTTCCGCCGATCCCGCGCCGTAAGCGACTTGCTGCCCGGCCGTGAGAATCTGCTGTTCGCCATCACGATCCGCCGTCACCCCGACACGCCCGGACAACACCGTCACCTGCGCGCCATGCGCTTGCAGTCGCACCTCGAATTGCGTCCCAAGCACCCGCGCCTGGCCCTTCTCGGCCTCGACCACAAACGGTTCACCAGTGTGCGTGACCGTGAAAAATCCGGCGCCACGGCGCAACTGCACATGCCGCTCACCCCGGCTGAAATCCACTGCAATCGCACTGTCAGCATCGAGGGTGACTTGCGATTGATCGGCCAACGTCACCGTGCGAATTTCCCCCGGCGCGGAAACGTAATCCGCCCCCAGATCATCGATCCAACGCTGCGGCTGCCACCCGGTGCCGAGGCTTATCATCAGCAACAGACACGCGGCCATCGCCAGCGCACCCGACCACCGCAAGAGTTGCGGACGACGCGGTCGATCCATCGCATCGAGATATTCCTGCAGCGCCAAAGCGTCTTCATCGGCCAATGTTCGCGCCGGGCCTTCGCTCAGCTCCCAGACCACTTGCGCCTGCGCATAAGCCTCGGCGTGCGCCGGATCGGCACGCAGCCATTGGCTGAAGGTGAGTTGATCGCCCGCGCTTGGCCGATCATGCAACAGGCTCAGCCAGGCGAATGCAGCCTGCTCCTGAGCCGGTGTCGGGGTGATGTAATCGGTTGGCTTCACGGTGCTTTCCCTGGCAGACGTGGCGCGGGTTCGCGCAGGCTGGCCTTGCAGGCCTCGAGGGCGCGCATCATATGTTTTTCCACGGCACTTTGGGACAGGCCCATGGCTTTGGCGATGTCGGCGTACTTGCGGCCGTGGATGCGATTGAGCAAAAAGATTTGTCGGGTGCGCTCGGGCAATGCACGCAACGCGGCTTCGACGTGGCGCAGATCATTGCCCGCTTCGAGCGCGGCTTGCGGTTCGCTGCCGTGGCTGTCCGGCGCGTCCGGCTGCCAGCCTTCGTTGACCCGTGTACGCGTGCCTTCGCTGCGTAAATGGTCGATGGCGATGTTGCCGGCGCAGCGCAAAAGATAGGTACTGAGTTCTTCGACCTGCACCAGCGGCCGCCGCCAGAAGCGCAGAAACAGATCCTGCACCAGATCCGCCGCTGTCGCCCGGCAGCCGACGCGCCGATTCACCAGCGCTTCCATCTGCGAACGCTGGGACAGAAACACCTGGAGAAAGTGCGCACGCGCCCCGCGCGGTTCGTCGTCGCGGGATTCCGGAGGGAGACCGATCAACACCTCAGCACTGCGCCCATGCCGCCACCGGGCTGGCCAACAGACTCAGCCCGGCGAGCGCCAACGCCAGACGCGGGCGATACGGCATCAGCAACACCAGCGTCAATGCGCTGAGCATCAGCACGGCGAACCAGTCGACCAGGCCAAAGCTCCAGCCGTTCACCGTCACTGCCGCCCACAGCGATAAACACAGCAACAACCATCCGCCGATTTTCAGCGCCTGACGACGCGAGGCCGAAGGTTTGTGGCCGAGCAATTCATCGTGATGACGAGGCATCGACAGGCACAACGCGGTGAACCCGGCATAGCACAGCAGCAGCGCCAGCAGCATCAGTTCGCTCCCTGCTCAAGGGTGATCGCCCGAGCCTTTTCGCGACGAGGATTTTTCACGCTGACGGTGCTGGCGGCGCGTTGCATTTTCCATGCGGCCCACGCCAGAAACACGCCGGTGGCGAAGCAGGTCAGATCGAAACCGGCGAGCGTCCAATCGCCTTGCGTCAGGGTCGCTGCGAGATTCCACGGCGTGGTCAGCGCGTTGATTATCGGCACGGCAGTAAACAGCAACGCGCCGCACGCCAGCTGCTCGACCCAGGCCTTGCGTCCCGGCCGCAACAGCGCGTGAACCACGCTCAAACCCCAGGCGATAAAGAACGCATTCACTTCCCAATCCGCACGCCCGGCGAGGCCAATCGGCAACAGACGATTAGCCAGGAATAACACCGCAATCGCCGTCACCAGCCCGGCCATGCTGGCGATGTTCAGCACTTCAACCAGCCGCAGTTCAAACGGCATCACGCCGCTCTTCGCATGTTTCAGTTGACGCTTGCCGAGCCAGATCACCAGCCCGGTGCCGATCATCGCCGTACCAGCCAATCCGCAAATAAAGTACAGCCAACGCAACACCGGCCCGGCGAAGTGGCCCATGTGCAAACCATAGAAAGCGCCGCCGACCGCCATGGCCATCGGCTGATTCGGTGTGCTGCCGAGCATCTGCCCGCTGACGCCATTGAACGTCACCGCACGGCCGAAATCGTGCACCACGCGGTCGCCGGCACGCGACAGCACCACCGTCGCGTTGGCATCGCCCGGATTGTTCACCGACAGTCGCGCCGTATGGCCGCCCGACCATTGTTCGCTGGCCTTGGCCAACAGCGGTGCCATGGGCGCCAGCGCCTGCGCAATGTTGGCGCGTTCCGGGGTATTCGAGGCTGGGAATACTTCATCGTAAAACTTGTTCACGTCGCTGCCGTACGACGCCAAAATGCTCGCCGGCATGACCATCGACATGAAAATCACCAGGCTGCTGTAGGTGATCATCAGGTGAAACGGCAGCACCAGCACGCCGACCGCGTTATGCCCGTCGAGCCAGGAGCGCTGGCCTTTGCGGGGGCGGAAGGTGAAGAAGTCTTTGAAGATTTTTTTGTGGGTGATGATCCCGGTGATCAGCGCGACGAACATCACCATCGCGGCGATCGTCGCCAGCCAGCGCCCCCACGGATAGGGCATTTGCAGCTGAAAGTGGAAGCGGTAGAAGAACTCGCCGCCCATGCTTTCGCGGCCCTGCACTTCGCTGCCGGTTTGTGCGTCGAGGGTTTTCGATTCGAAGCGGCCGCGTTCGCCGGGTTTGCCCGGTGACTGTTGCCAGCGCACGGTCAGGCCGGGATCACGGGCGTCGGGCAAGTCGATCAGCCAGCGTGAGGCGCCGGCGGCATGTTGTTGCAGATAGTCCTGCGCCAGGCCCAGGCTCGCCTCGGCATTCAACGGTCGCGAGGGAATTTCCGGCTGCATCCAGTGCGTGGTTTCATCATTGAAATAGGCCAGCGTGCCGGTCAGAAAAATCGCGAACAGCAACCAGCCGAACACCAGCCCGACCCACGTGTGCAACCAGGCCATGGCCTGGCGAAAACCCTCTTTCATGCAAAGCCCAACCCGCGAGCAGCGCCGGAGATGGTCGCCAGAATCACGCTCGGCACCAGCAAACCGACCCACGCCGACCACGCCGTGCGACAGGCAAAGCACCACAACACCGCCACCAGATAAACCAGAAACGAGACGGTCATGCCAGTCACCACGGCTTCGGCGCGGTTGAGCGGCAACCACATAGTCAGAGTGACACTGGCCAGCGCCGCGACCAGATAGCCGCCAAACACCGCCGCCAGCACCCGCGAGGTAACGGCCAGACGATAGGACATGGGAAGTGTGGCGAGTTTGGCTTTCATGTTTCGACCCTGAAACGAAAACGTCCGGCCGACAAGCCGAACAACAGTCGAGCAATATTAATGATAAATATTCTCATACGCAAAAGCATCTGATTGCCGGACACCGTCAGCGCACCCTACAATGCGAACAGTTCTTGTTCTCTAACGCACCTCTCTACTGCGTCAACAAAACGCCCGGAGTCACCGTTGTCGTCCGCCCATCCCGTCGAATCGCTCTATCAGGCCCACCACAACTGGCTGACCGGCTGGCTGCGGCGCAAACTCGGCTGCCCGGACAGCGCGGCGGATCTGGCGCAGGACACCTTCATCAAAGTGCTGACCGCTCGCGATCCACCGGTGATCATCGAGCCGCGCGCGTTCCTCACCACCCTCGCCAAGCGGGTGTTGTTCAATCACTACCGCCGTCAGGATCTGGAGCGCGCCTACCTCGACACCCTCGCGCAGATGCCGGAAATGCTTGCGCCCTCGGAAGAACACAAAGCGATCATCCTGCAAACCCTGATGGAGCTGGATGAGTTGCTCGACGGTTTGCCGCGCCAGGTCAAACGCGCGTTTTTGCTGGCGCAGGTCGATGGCCTGACTTATCCACAGATCGCCGCCGAACTCGGCATTTCTGTGGCCACGGTCAAACGTCATCTGAACAAAGCGGCGATGCGCTGCTACTTCGCCCTATGAATCGCGCTCCGGATTTTTCTTCGCAGGTGGCCGAACAGGCTGTGCACTGGCTGATGGAAATGCAGCAAGGCGCCCTGAGCCCGCGCGAGCAGATGGCGATGCAGCAATGGCTGGAGGCGCACAGCGAACATCGGCGGGCGTGGGAACACATTCAGCGGGTCAATCAGCGGTTGCGCGGTGTGTCTTCACCGCTGGCGCATGCGGCGTTGAACGGGCCGAAGTCGGGCAGTCGGCGTCAGGCGCTGAAATTGTTGCTGATTCTTGGCGCTGGTTCGGCTGCGACCTGGGGAATGCGTGAGCACAATCCGCTGCCGTCGCTGCTTGCTGATTACCGCAGCCCGGTTGGCCAGCGGCGCAAGGTGGCGTTGGGTGCGGGCGATCAGTTGCACCTCAACACGGCGAGTGCGGCTGACGTGCGGATTGATCAGCGTCTGATTCGTTTGCTTGAGGGAGAAATGCTCCTGACCGCGTCGCACGGGTTTGAAGTGCGCACGGCGCAGGGCATTCTGAAAACCCAGGGCGCGCGTCTCAATGTGCGGCAATTGGCTGATCGCACGCAGGTGGCGTTGTTTGAAGGGCGGGTCGAACTAAGCGCCGATGGGCGTGCGCCGATGCTGCTGCCGGTGGCACGGCAACTGAGTTTTACCTCGACGTCTGTTGGTGACGCGCAAGCGCTGGATGCCAACAGTGGCGCCTGGGTCGATGGCATGTTGGTGGCGGCGCATATGCGTCTGGGGGATTTTCTCGAGGAGCTCGGTCGCTATCGTCGCGGGCAGCTTAATTGCGACAGGAAGGTTGCTGATTTGTTGATCTCCGGGACGTATCCGCTGGACGACAGTGAGCGGATTCTTGATCTGCTGGAAATCAGTTTGCCGGTGAAGGTGAAGCGCTTTACCCGGTATTGGGTGACCGTTGAGGCGCGGGTGTAAGGAGCAAGATCAAAGGATCGCAGCCTTCGGCAGCTCCTACAGGAGATATCCATTGCAAATGTAGGAGCTGCCGCAGGCTGCGATCTTTTGATCCTTGAAAAATAAATGAGCCGTTTTTCAGATCTGGCGTGACAGAGAAGGAAAGCCCCCTTGATTCAACCTTCTCAGGATCATCCACCATGCACCCCACCCGCCTCACGCCACTGGCCCGCAGCCTGCGCAATCTCGTCCTCGGCGCCAGCTTGAGCTTCAGCGCACTGCCCGTCGCGATGGCGGCCGACGCCAAGGCTTATCACATCGCACCGTCGTCGCTGGAAAACGCCCTCAACCAGTTTGGCCGTGAAGCGGGCGTGCTGATCTCTTTCGGTTCACAAGTCACCAGCGGCGTACAAAGCCGTGGTCTGGAAGGCAGCTATACGCCTGAGCAAGGTTTGAATGCGCTGCTCGAAGGCACTGGTCTGCAAGCACGCGCCGAAGGTAACAACGCGTTCAGCCTGCAACCGATCACCGATGCCGCGCTGGAGCTGGACACCTCGAAAGTCGTCGGCGACTGGCTCGGCGATGCCGCGCAGATCAACGTCTTCGAACACCCCGGCGCGCGCGATGTGATCCGCCGCGAAGAATTCGAACGCCAAGGCGCAACTCAAGCGCGTGATGTGCTCAACCGCATTCCCGGCGTCAACGCCCCGGAAAACAACGGCACCGGCAGCCACGACATGGCGCTGAACTTCGGCATCCGCGGTTTGAATCCGCGTCTGGCCGCACGCTCGACCGTGTTGATGGACGGCATCCCGGTGCCGTTCGCACCTTATGGCCAACCACAGTTGTCGTTCGCGCCGATCAGCATGGGCAACATGGATGCGGTGGACGTGGTGCGCGGCGGCGGCGCGGTGCGTTACGGCCCGCAGAACGTCGGCGGCGTGGTCAACTTCGTCACCCGCGCGATTCCTGAAGCGCCTACGGTCAAGGGTGGCTTCCAGACTGAGACCAGCCCTTCGTCGAGCCACGACGGCTTCAAGACCAGCGCCAACCTGCTGGCTGGCGGCACCAACGCCAACGGTCTCGGCGGCGCATTGCTTTACTCCGGCACGCGCGGCGGTGATTGGCGCGAACACAGCGACACCGAAATCGACGACCTGATCCTCAAGGGCAAATACCAGCTCGACGAGGCAAACAGCTTCAACGCCATGGCGCAGTATTACGAAGGCAAGGCCGACATGCCGGGCGGTCTGAACGTCGCCGATTACGATGCCGATCCGTATCAGTCGACGCGCCCGAAAGACCAGTTCTGGGGCCGTCGCACCATGTTCAACTTCGGCTATCGCTATCAGGAAGATCGCCGCGAATTCACTGCCAACACTTTCTTCACCAAAACCCTGCGCAGCGGTTATCTGGATCAGGGCAGCTTCCTCTCGCTGTCGCCGCGCGAGTACTGGGTACGCGGCCTGGAAACTCGCTTCGCCCAAGGCTTCGACCTCGGCCCGACCAGCCATGAAGTCGGCATCGGCTACCGCTACATCAACGAGGCCGGCCACGAACTGCGCTATCGCACGCCGATCGCCAGCAACGAATACCCGACCACCAACAGCCGCAACGACCGCGATACCCGTGGCGGCACCGAAGCCAATGCGTTCTTCGTCGACGACCGCATCGACATAGGCAAATGGACGATCACCCCGGGCGTGCGCTACGAGATGATCGACTCGCAGCAAACCAACAACCTGACCAACGTCAAATATGAAGGCGACTACAACACCGCGCTGCCGGCGCTGAACGTGCTGTATCACCTGACCGACAGCTGGAATCTGTACGCCAACACCGAAGGCTCGTTCGGCAGCGTGCAGTACAGCCAGATGCCCAACCGCGTGAGCAGCGGTGAAGTGAAACCGGAAAAGGCCCGCACCTGGGAGCTCGGTACTCGGTATGACAATGGCGCGTTGCGCGCGGAAATTGGTGCGTTCTTGATCAACTTCGACAATCAATATGAAAGTAATCAGACCAACGATTCGGTGATCGCCCGGGGTGAAACTCGTCATCAGGGCATCGAGACCAGCGTCAACTACGCGCTGGATGACTTGAGCCCGGCGCTGGCGGGTTTCGATGTTTACGCGACTTACGCCTTTGTTGACGCGACCATTCGTGAAGACGGGCCGAACAAAGGTAATCGTGTGCCGTTCTCGTCGAAGCACAAAGGCACGATTGGCATGGGTTATACCGAAGGGGCGTGGAAGTTGAATCTGGACAGCAGTTTCCAGAGCGACCAGTTTGCTGATAACGCTAATACCTCGAAGGAAAGTGCTGATGGCAGCAATGGCAAGATTCCAGGGTACATGCTGTTCAGCAGTCGCGCGGGGTATGACTTTGGGCCGCAGTTGTCGGATTTGAATGTCGCGGTTGGGGTGAAGAACATTTTTAACACGCAGTACTTCACGCGCTCATTTGATGACAACAACAAAGGCAAGTATGTGGGGGAACCGCGGACGGTTTATGTGCAGACTTCGGTAGCGTTCTGAGGATTGAAGAGCCCCTCACCCTAACCCTCTCCCGGAGGGAGAGGGGACTGACCGCGTTGTTTTGGCGTATTGCGCCGACATGCAATATCGAGCCGAACTCAAGTCTTGATACAACTAAGATCGGCCCCCTCTCCCTCTGGGAGAGCGCTGGGGTGAGGGTTCTCGGCTACAGTGAAATATCAAATCAACTTCACAAGGATCGTGAAGCATGCAAACCCGCCCCACCCTCGTCCAGTTCTCCCGCCAGTTACGCGCCCAGCAAACCGACTGCGAACTCCTGCTCTGGCAGAGATTACGCTCCCGCCAGATCGCCAATCTTAAATTCCGCCGACAGTTTCCCTGCCCGCCTTACGTGCTGGATTTTTACTGTGCTGAGCTGAAATTGGCGATTGAGCTGGACGGTGGGCAGCACTTTGAAACGTCGGGATTGATTCATGACCAGCGCGAACTCTCTATTTGTACCTGCAAGGCATTGAGGTCGTACGGTTCAGCAATCTGGAGGTACTTCAGCAGATGGATGCCGTACTGGAGCAGATCATACGAATAGCGGCAGCTCGAAAATTGCCCTCACCCTAACCCTCTCCCGGAGGGAGAGGGGACTGATTGGGGGATGCTTGCGAGTCACGCCGACCTGATTCTGCTTTGCCGAATCCATAATCAACGCGGTCTTTCAGGTCGATGTACCCCGCAAGACACCTCGGTCGGCCCCCTCTCCCTCTGGGAGAGGGCTGGGGTGAGGGGCTGTCCTGCTACAAAAAAAACGGGCCTGCTTCCGCAGGCCCGTTCTCATCAGGTTGGCTTATAAAATCAGCGCATCAACTGTTGATCGCTGCCTGTTCGTTCTCGTCAAATTCTTCCGCCAACAGCTTGTCGTTGGCCTTGCCGGTGAAGGGCACTACAGCGGCGCGTGGTTTACCTCGCAGTTTGCCGAAGAGGTGCTCCAGGGCGTGCTCGAGTTTTTCGGCAGCGCCGTCGATCGCCTGTTCCAGCGAATCGGCTTTGTGGGTCACGGAAATCGGTTGATGGCCTTTTGGCCGCGCTTCCAGTTGGCAGCGCATGTCATGCGGTCCTGGTTTGTCACCGTTCTCGTCGCTCAGATGGACTTCGACACGGGTCAGGTCTTCCTCATAACGGTCGAGCGTGCTCTCAATGGTTGTACGTACCCACTCCTCCAGTCGTTTACTGCCTTGAACATGGTTATCGCTGTTGACTTGGATTTGCATAGTTCATCCCTTATTTCAGCTAGCTCGCGAGGGGCCTGAATTGAATTTCCTGACCCCTTGGTTACAACAATCGGCCCGACTGCCGAACATTTCAACCCCTGAGAAAAGATAAATATTCATTCGCAAAAAAAGCCGGACAACCGAGTAAAGCGCTGGTAAGGTCGGGAGTTGGGTCGCCTCGCAACCCGGCAAAATCTGCTCACAATTGCCCGTCGTTCAACGGGTGCAAGCTGCGAAAAATCCCAGCCTCTTCTACCAGCCAATCATGCACCGCACGCACGCCCGGATGGCTCAGCGCCCCTGGCGCATAGAGCAACACGTAACGTTTGTGATTGGGCACCGACAAGCCGAACGGCACGATCAACGCGCCCCGCTCCAGTTCATCGTTAAGCAATGTGCGCCGGGCAATCGCCACACCCATGCCGGCAATCGCCGCTTCGATGGTCAGGTGATTGCGGTTGAAGGTGTGCCCACGCCGTACGTCGGCGCCTTCGAAGCCGATCGCGTTGAGATAAAACTCCCACTCCGCATATTCATAACTGCCGCGCCAAGCGGTGATGTCGTGCAGCAGCGGGAAATGCCCCAGATCCGCCGGCCCGTGCAGCGGTGGGCGACCGCGTAGCAGGCTCGGCGCGCACACCGGGAAAATCTGCTCATCGAGCAAGGCTGTGGATAACAATCCCGGATAGCTGCCGTCGTTGAGATCGATCGCCAGATCGAAATCGCCTTCGTGCAACGGCACGCTGCTGTCCTCCGCCACCAGTCGCAACTGAATATCCGGAAAACGCTGTTGCAGGCGCGGCAAGCGTGGCGTCAGCCATTTGCTCAGAAACGATGGAATCGAGCGTACCCGCAGCGTGCCGCTGATCATCCCGGCATCGAGTCGACGCAATTCCGCATCGATGCTGCCGTACGCCTCGTTGACCGTGATCGCCAGCCGCTGCCCTTCCGCGCTCAACTCCACGCCCCGCGCACGCCGGTGAAACAGACGAAAGCCGAGGCGCTCTTCCAGTTGGCGGATTTGCTGGCTGACCGCGCCCGGGGTGATGTGCAGCTCTTCCGCGCACCGGGTGAATGACAGGTGCCGCGCGGCACAGGAAAACACCTGCAGCCAGACATAGGTCTGTGCGTGCAATTGACGACTCATCGTTTAGTCCTGCTAAAGGCTGTCTTAGGAAGTTTCGTTGGTCACGTCAGACCGAGAGAGGCAGTATCGCCGACATTGCGCTTGGCCTACAAAAAATGGCGGCGATTCCTACTCCATGACTTGCAAGGCTTTAGTATGGCTATCAGTGTTTTCGATCTTTTCAAAGTCGGCATCGGCCCGTCCAGTTCCCACACCGTCGGCCCGATGCGCGCCGCCGCGACCTTCGCTCAGGCGCTGATCGACCAGCGGTTACTCAATGATGTGCGGCGCGTGGAAATCCGCCTGTACGGCTCGCTTTCCGCTACTGGCGTCGGTCACGCCACCGATCGCGCCACGGTCATGGGCCTGATGGGCGAATGGCCGGACAGCATTGATCCGTCGACCATCGACCCGCGCATCCAGCAATTGCGTGAGTCAGGCCAACTGTCCCTCGCCGGTCAACGCGCGATTGCCTTCAACTGGCAGGAAGATCTCCTACTGCTCGACGAGAGCCTGCCCTACCACCCCAACGCCATGTCGCTGACAGCTTTCGGCGAAACCAACGTGCTGCTTGAGCAAACGTACTACTCGGTCGGTGGTGGTTTCATCGTCGAAGCGGCGGAAGCCGAGTCGGGTGTCGCCCCGGCCGGCGACGTGGTGCTGCCGTACGATTTTTCCAGCGCCGCCGAACTGCTGTCGTTGTGCAAAAAGCATGGCTTGCGGGTGTCCGAGCTGATGATGGCCAACGAGCGCGCCTGGCGCAGCGACGCCGAAATCCGTCAGGGCTTGTTGCACATCTGGTCGGTGATGCGGGAGTGCGTCGAACAAGGTTTGCGCCATGAAGGCATTCTGCCCGGCGGTCTCAATGTGCCGCGTCGAGCGGCGAAATTGCACCGCAGCTTGTTGGAAATCGGCAAACCGAATGTGATCAGCTCGACCTTGTCGGCGATGGAATGGGTGAATTTGTTCGCCCTCGCGGTGAACGAAGAAAACGCTGCAGGCGGACGCATGGTTACTGCACCGACCAACGGCGCTGCGGGGATCATTCCGGCCGTTCTGCACTACTACATGAAATTCAATCCGGACGCGTCTGACGACGATGTTGTCGCGTTCTTTCTCGGCGCGGCCGCCGTCGGTATTTTGTGTAAGAAAAATGCCTCGATCTCCGGCGCCGAAGTGGGTTGTCAGGGCGAAGTCGGCTCGGCCTGCGCAATGGCCGCTGCGGGTCTGGCTGACGTGCTCGGCGCCACTCCGGAGCAATTGGAAAACGCCGCCGAAATCGGTCTGGAACACAACCTCGGCCTGACCTGCGACCCGGTCGGCGGGCTGGTGCAAGTGCCGTGCATCGAGCGCAACGCGATCGCGGCGGTGAAAGCGATCAATGCCACGCAAATGGCCCTGCGCGGCGACGGCAATCACTTCATCTCCCTGGATCGGGTCATCCGCACCATGCGCGATACCGGCGCCGACATGCACGACAAGTACAAGGAAACGTCGCGCGGCGGCCTGGCGGTGAACTGGGTGGAGTGCTAATCCCGATTGCACTGTCAGCGGTCATCTGCGCAGTTCTGCCCTGAAACCGCGCGATAAAAAAAGGCGAGCCCCGTGGCTCGCCTTTTTTATCGCCGTGTTCATTGTTCGACAATTTTTCCGGCATGTCCCTTGCAAACTCCCCGTAGGAGCTGCCGAAGGCTGCGATCTTTTGATCTTCATGACTGAAATCAAAACAACGAAGATCAAAAGATCGCAGCCTGCGGCAGCTCCTACACGAGCAATTCGCGAATGGCCACGGAATGGCCGGTGATCAGGTCTGGCGAACCAACCCGATCACGGCCGGTCAACAACTGCACGTTCAATCAGGCGGTGACGCATCATGGACAATCCATTTCAGATCATTACCGATGCCTTTGCGCCGGACTATCAGATCAACCTGAGCATTCAAGGGCTGGACGGCAGCATTATGCTGACCCTGTCCAACAACGGCCGGATCGTGGCCAAACGCATGATCAGCGCCGAACAACGCAACGATCCCGCACGCCTTAAACGGCTGGTGCAGAGCATTCAATTCGGCATCGCCATCGAACAGGGCCACAGCGCCATGGCGATCCTCGAATCGATGACCAGCGGCGAAGGACTGACCCCGCCACCGCAAAAAATCATTGATCAGCCCCGACCAGCGGCCGGACTTTAAAGCTCGCCCTTCTCGACCTCGGGATGCTCGCTGGAACCTGTACCGAGGGTGCGCTGTGGTTTCTCGATTTTCACCGAGGGAAATTGTGACGAGGCGTAACGCACCACCAGAATCGCCAACGCCAGCAGCAGAATCCCGCCGCACAGGTAGATGATGCCCATGTCCGGCGGGTTGTGGTGCGAGACGTTGGAGATCAACAGGCGCGTCAGCGCGGTGATCGCCACGTAGATCAGGAAGCGCACCGGCATGTGGTTGGTCTTGAAATAAATCCCGACCATCGCGCCCAATTCGAGATAGATGAACAGCAACAGAATGTCATCAATCTTGATGTGGCCCTCCTCGAGCATCCCGAGAAACTCCATCACCGCCGCGTATGCCGTCACCGCACCGATGGCAAACAGCGCCAGATAGTGGAAGGTTTCGACGAACAGGTTGCCCAGGGACTCGGCCAGTTGATGCACGTTTTGCCGCAGTTTCTCGGCCCAGTTTATTTTCACGATGATGTTCCTTAGCTCGATGCGAGCGGATGATGCGCGTTGGACGTGACGGTTTTCTGCACGTAACGGTTTTCATGCAGAAAAGAGGCCACGCCATCATGGCGAGCCATCACCAAACCCGCGCCGTGGCGTTTGGTCGCAGGCCTCGGGTTTGCACGATCCCTGTGGGAGCGAGCCTGCTCGCGAATGGCCCCAACACGATCCCACTGCCAAACCCTAAATCCGGTCTACATTAAAATCCCACTACCCATGGCGCAGGGATTCGCTTATCCTTTTCGCTGTATATGGATACAGTAGTCGTCAAGACAACTTAATGTGAAGGCATGTGAGGTGGTGAATGGCCGTCGAAGTGGTATACCGCAGCAGCCGAGATCTGGAGCGCTTGTTCATGGATAAAGCCGAAGCTGACCGTCATGACAAAATGCTCGAACTGGCCGAATATCTGGCCGATGTCCTGCAAAAAGCCGTTCCGTCCCTGACTGAACAGCAAGTGGAAGAAGCCGGGATCTACATGGCGAAGAATCGCGATGTGTTCGCCCGGGCGTTCAAGAGCCAGCCTGACGCACTGTCGGAGCTGATCAACGCACCGGCCGAGCCTGTCGAGAACGCTGAAGTGGTGGAAGTCGCTGAAGCGCCGGCCAAGCCTGCGAAAGCGGCAAAGGCCCCGAAGTAATCAACAAAGGATCGCAGCCCCTGCAGGAGCTGCCGAAGGCTGCGATCTTTTGATCTTCCCCCCATCACCGATACAAAACCCGCTCCGCCAACTCATCCGCCACCCGCGCTGGCGAACGCTTCTCCGCCTGCGCATGAGCAAACACTTCCGTCAGCCGCGAACTGATTTTCGACAGATGCGCGGTAATTGTCGGCAACTCTTCGCCGCGATGTTTCAACGAAACATAAATCAGCCCACCGGCATTGATCACATAATCCGGCGCATAAAGAATTCCGCGCCGTTCCAATTGATCAGCCACGTCCAGATGTGTCAGTTGATTGTTCGCCGAGCCCGCCACCGCCGAGCAACGCAATTGTGTGACGGTGTGACTGTTGAGCACCCCGCCCAGCCCACACGGCGCAAGAATGTCGCACGGCGTACTGAGCAACGCATCGTTGGCAATCGGATGCGCGTTGAGTTGCTCCATCGCCAATTGCACCTTGCCGTGATCAATGTCACTGACCAGCAATTCGGCACCCGCCGCGTGTAGTTGCTCCGCCAGCGCATACCCGACATTGCCCAAACCCTGAATCGCCACGCGCAAACCTTCAAGATTATCGCTGCCCAGCCGCGCCATGGCGGTCGCGCGAATGCCGGCGAATACGCCCATTGCCGCATGCGGGGCCGGATCGCCCGCCGAGGTGGTGCTGGTGACGTGTTGGGTTTGTTGAGCGATGCAATCCATGTCCGCCACTGAGGTGCCGCTGTCGATGGCGGTGATGTAACGGCCATCAAGCTGATCGATGCAGCGACCGAACGCCTCGAACAGCGCCGCACGATTTTCCACATGCGCCGGCCGCACGATCACCGCAACGCCACCGCCCTGCGGCAATCCCGCCAGCGCGGCTTTGTAGCTCATGCCCTGAGCCAGACGGATGGCGTCCTCGATGGCTGATTCATCATTCGGATAGGCAAGGTAACGACACCCGCCCAAGGCTGGCCCGAGGCGACTGTTATGGATGGCAATGACCGCCTTCAACCCGGAAACCGGGTCGACGCTAAGGTGCAGCGAATCCAGGCGAGTGCTTTGCATGAGCGCAAACATTGTTGGGCTCCCGAATCACTTCTTGTAGAACGCCAGTATAGGCTTGCGCCTGAAAATTGCTGGAGCGCACCGGAATAAGCGGCCTCGAAGTCAGATGTTTTGCGGCATAACTCAATCGCTGCAAAATCCGCCACTGGACGAATAGCACTGACGGGGCTAAAACGAGGCATTCGAGGGAGATTGCGATGAGTCCGCGTCAACGATTTTTCGAGTGCCTGCACCGTTCACCGCCCGCGCTGTTAGAAGCCGCGTTGTGGATTGCTGCCGAGCACGAAAAAGACGTCGACCCGGCGGCGCTGCTGCAC
This sequence comes from Pseudomonas sp. PS01303, assembly GCF_029959385.1. NCBI lineage: Bacteria > Pseudomonadati > Pseudomonadota > Gammaproteobacteria > Pseudomonadales > Pseudomonadaceae > Pseudomonas > Pseudomonas sp. PS01303. The sequence goes on along the minus strand of NZ_JASCPK010000029.1, from coordinate 38,537 downwards.
GATTTCAAAGAGCTGCAACAGCGGGTGAGCTATGGACTGCCGATGCTGCCGGTCAGTGAACTGGCGCAACCGTTGCTGCGGCGGATGACCGATCTGGGTTTCGCTCAGGATGATTTTTTGCCGCTACGACCGCAGGCGGCGATGCTGCCCAAAGTCATGCACACCCGTCGCGGTCAGCCTTTGGCGCTGGCGTTGATTGCGCTTGAGCTGGCGCAAGGTCTGGAGATTCCGCTGGTCGGGGTCAACTTCCCCGGGCACTTTCTGCTGCGAGTACCGGGGGCCGATCACCTGCTTGATCCCTGCGGCGGTCGACGCCTGTATCCGAATGATTGTCGCGAGTTGTTGCAGCGCCAGTACGGGCCGAACATGAAACTCAACGCCGAGCATTTGCTGACGGCCTCGCCGGTGCAGATGCTGCAACGCCTGTCGCGCAACTTGCGGCAATTGCACCTGACCCATGAGGACTACATTGCCTCGCTGATCGACGCTGAACGGGTACTCGAACTGGGCGACGCCGCTGCCGCTGATTATCTGGCGCGGGCGAGTTTGTATCAGCGGCTGGATTGCCCGAATGCCGAGCGCTTCGATCTGGAGCGTGCGTTGTTGCTGAGCGATGATCCAATCCAGCGTTTGCGCCTGACCGACCGGCTCAGCCACTTGCCGCCTAATTCTGTCGTCCATTAAAAGCAAAAGATCGCAGCCTGCGGCAGCTCCTACAGATGATCCCATGTAGGAGCTGCCGCAGGCTGCGATCTTTTGATCTTCAGGATTTAACCGCCGCCGCAACACCCACAACCGAACCACCCTCGGAAGGCGAGCGCACCTGGATGATCAGCAGCGCCGCAATGACCGCCGGAATCGCGCAGAAGAAGAAAATCTGCGCCACCGGAATGTGCATCGCCAACAGCAGACTGCCGAACAACGGCCCGAGAATTGAACCAAAACGCCCTACACCCAATGCCCAACCAGTACCCGTGGCGCGAACGTGCGCCGGATAAAAATTACTCGCGAACGCATTCAACGTCAGTTGCCCGCCGATGATGCAGAACCCCGCCGCAAACACGCAGGCCACCAGGTAACGCGGATTGTCGTGATTAAGGCCAAGCAAAATCGTACACAGCGCCGCGCCGGCCAACACGCCAGACAACAGCCGCACCTTGCGCTTTAAACGGTCGGCAAACCACGCCATGCAAATCGCGCCGAGGGTGCCGGCGAACAGGAACATCGACGTCACCAGATTGGCTTCGTTGAGTGTCAGGCCACTTTCCAGCAGCAACGTCGGCAGCCAACTGATCATGAAATACAGAAGAATCAGGCTGACAAAAAACGTCGCCCAAATCAGCAGCGTCGGTCGCGCGTAGCCGTTGCGGAACAATTCGACCACGGTCAGTTTGCTGCCCTGCTCGCGCTCGTTCTGCTCGACGCTCGCCACTGGCGGTTGCCAGTCCGGCAACATTCGCGCGGTGACTTTGCGCAGGCGCGCATACGGCGGCGCGTCACGCAGCAAACGCGGCAGCGACTCCGGCAGCATCCACCAGAGGAACGGAAACAGCAGCAACGGCGTCACGCCGCCAGCGAGGAACACTGCTTGCCAGCCGAACTGATCGATAAATCCGGCCGCGACAAAACCACCCGCCGCCCCACCGAACGAAAAACCGCACGCCGCCAGCGTCACCATCAAAGTACGCAAGCGTGGTGGCGAATATTCCGACATCAACGCCATCGCGCTGGGCATCGCGCCGCCCATGCCGATGCCGCAGATAAAACGCGCGATCATCAGCGTATTCAGGGAATCGGCGAACACCATCAACACGGTGAGCGTGGCGTAGATCAGCACGCAAGCAAGCAGAATCCGTCGCACGCCGAAGCGGTCGGCCAATGGCGTGACCACCAGCGAACCAATGGTCAAACCGAGCAGGTTGGCGCTAAAAACAGGTCCGAATGCGGCTTTTTCCAGACCCCAATCCTGAGCCAGTGCCGGGACAACGTAACCGAGCACCTGCGCGTCGTAGCCGTCGGTGACGAGCAGCAAGGCGAGCAGGATCAGGAGCAACCACTGATAACGGGACACCGGACGGGCGTCGAGTGCCGCACGGAAGCTGGCAATCTGGTTGTGCATCGCAAGGTACCTGTTTTGTTTTTATGATTTTTTGCTGTGGCAACCGGATCGTTCCCACGCTCCGCGTGGGAACGATCCGTCACAATTTTGGTTACGGGGTGTCAGGTTGATTCGCGGGATGGGCTTTGATGAACGCCGGATGGTCTGCCGCCAGCGCCGCCACTCGGCAGATTCGCGGGTAAGCCTCCAGCGACACATTGAACCGCTCAGCCGCATACAACTGCGGAATCAGGTAAACATCCGCCACACACGGCCACTCGCCGAAACAGAAACCGCTATCACCAATCAACTGCTCCACCGTCGCCAAGCCTTGGCCGATCCAGTGGCTGATCCACTCCACCACCTGCGGCTCGTCATGCCCCAACTGACGCAGGCGATTGAGCACGCTGACGTTGTGCAGCGGATGCACGTCGCAACCGATCACCGCCGCGACAGCACGCACATGGGCGCGGGCCGCGAGGCCTTCCGGCAACAACGGCACCTGTGGATAACGTTCCTCCAGGTACTCGATGATCGCCGGCGACTGGATCAATAACTCGCCTTCATCAGTGCGCAAGGCCGGCACTCGGCCTTGTGGATTGATCGCCAGATACGCCGCCTGCCGATGCTCGCCACCGGACGGCGCGATCAGATTGACCGGCAACGCCTGATAATCGAGGCCCTTCAATGCCAGCGCGATCCGTACGCGGTACGACGAGGTCGAACGGTAGTAGGTATAGAGATCCATGAACCGCTCCTGTCAGCGCGCCGCCAACACTTTGCCACGGCATTCGCCGAAGCCGATCGAGGCGAAACCATCACGGGCGCAACGTGCGCGCAGGATGATTTCGTCACCGTCTTCAAGGAATTTGCGCACTTCGCCGGAGGCCAGTTCGATCGGTTTTTTACCGCCCTCGGTGATTTCCAGCAGGCTGCCGAACTGACCGTTTTCCGGGCCGGACAAGGTGCCCGAACCGAACAGATCACCGGCCTGCAACTGGCAACCGTTGACGCTGTGGTGCGCGACCATTTGCGCGACAGTCCAGTACATGTAGCGGGTGTTGCTCAGGGTCAGGCGATGGGCTGGCAGATTCTGTTCGCGCATGGCTTCGGTGAGCAGCAGCACTTCCAGTTCGATGTCGAAAGCACCGCCGTCCTGATCGCGTTGATCGAACAGGTACGGCAGCGGCTGCGGATCACCCTCCGGACGCTTCGGTTGCGCGGTGCGGAATGGCGCCAGCGCTTCTGCTGTTACGACCCACGGCGACACGCTGGTGATGAAGCTCTTCGACAGGAACGGGCCCAGCGGTTGGTATTCCCACGCCTGGATATCGCGCGCCGACCAATCGTTGAGCAGGCAGAAACCGGCGATGTGATCAGCGGCATCGCCGATGGCGATCGAGTCGCCCATCTCGTTGCCCTGACCGATCCAGATGCCCAGTTCCAGTTCATAGTCCAGACGTGCGCACGGGCCGAAGGTTGGCTCGGTCTGACCGGCCGGCAAGGTCTGGCCTTTCGGACGACGAACGTCAGTGCCGGATGCGCGTACGGTGGAAGCGCGACCGTGGTAACCGATCGGCACGTGCTTGTAGTTCGGCAGCAGCGGGTTATCCGGACGGAACAGTTTGCCAACATTTTGCGCGTGCTCGATGCCGACGTAGAAGTCGGTGTAATCGCTGATGCGTGCCGGCAGGTGCAGTTGGCAATCGGCGGCCAGTGGCAGCAGTTTTGCACCTTGCGCTTCGATGCTGCCACGGTGCGTGCTGCCTTCGCTGAACAGTTCCAGCAAACGCTCACGCAGAGCCACACGAGCGTCGCGACCGAGTTCAAAAAACGCGTTCAACTGGCCGCCGTGCATGGCTTCGACGGCACTGCGCGCGGCGCCGTCGAACAGCCCGGCTTCCAGCGCGACTTGCAGATCAAAAATCTGTTCGCCAATCGCCACGCCTGCGCGCGGCGCCGAACCGTCGATACTGAACACACCGAGCGGCAAGTTCTGCAGCGGGAAATCTGCGTGACCGTTGGCTGAAGCGACCCAGCTGCGGGTAATGGAATTCTGCGTCATGGGTTATCTCCGGGTCGGGTCGAACGTGGCGGGCAGCGTGGCCCAGCAAGCGTCGTAAGTAGATTGCAATTGCGGGCAGTCGAGGGCGAAACGGCTTGGGCGCAGCACCTGACTGGTCTCGAACATGAAGGCCATGGTGTTGTCGATTTTCGCCGGTTTGAGCTCGGCGTTGATCGCCTTGGTGCAGGTCTCGCCGTCCGGGCCGTGGGCGCTCATGCAGCTGTGCAGCGACGCACCGCCGGGCACGAAGCCTTCAGCCTTGGCGTCGTATTCACCCTGGATCAGGCCCATGAATTCGTTCATCAGGTTGCGGTGGAACCACGGTGGCCGGAAGGTGTTTTCGGCGACCATCCAGCGCGGCGGGAAGATCACGAAGTCGAGGTTGGCCAGACCGTGCACGCTGGTCGGCGACGTCAGCACGGTGAAGATCGACGGATCCGGGTGATCGAAACTGACCGTACCGATCGTATTGAAACGGCGCAGGTCGTATTTGTACGGCACGTTATTGCCGTGCCAGGCGACCACGTTCAGCGGCGAGTGATTGAGTTCAGTGGCCCACAACTGGCCGAGGAATTTCTGCACCAGCGTGGTTGGCTGCTGCAGATTTTCGTAAGCGGCGACCGGGGTCAGGAAGTCGCGCGGATTGGCCAGACCGTTGCTGCCAATCGGCCCCAGATCGGGCAGACGCAGCGGCGCGCCATGGTTCTCGGCGACATAACCGCGCGCCTGCGGGTCGAGCAGTTCAACGCGGAATTTCAAGCCGCGCGGCAGCACGACGATTTCCAGCGGCGCCACTTCCAGCACACCCAATTCAGTGGCGATGCGCAGACGGCCGAGTTGCGGCACTAGCAGCAGTTCGCCGTCGGCATTGAAGAACACGCGTTCCATCGAACGATTGGCGGCGTAGTTGTAAATGCTGATGCCGGACGGTTTTTCGGCGGCGGAGTTGGCCACCATGCTCACCAGACCATCGATGAAATCAGTCGGCTCGGCCGGGATCTCCAGCGGATTCCAGCGCAGACGATTCGGTGTCACATCGCCCAACGGCCCACCGGCCAGTTGCCGTTCCAGTTTGACGAACGCCGGGTGATTGGCCGACGGCTGAATCCGGTACATCCAGGTGCGCCGCGCTTCACTGCGGGTCATGGTGAACGCTGTGCCGGAAAACAATTCGGTGTAGAGGCCGTACGGGGCTTTTTGCGGGGAGTTCTGGCCGACGGGCAGCGCGCCGGGCAACGCTTCAGTGCTGAATTCGTTGCCGAAACCGGACTGATACGCCAGCGCCTGAGCGGTTGAATCGAGGTTCATGGAGCCTCCTGAACAGGGAGTCGGCAGTGGCCCATCACTCTGGCTCAGAGGTTTCGGCACGCCGGGGTTGTTATTATCGTAATTCGATTACGCATAACGTAATTTGCTCGCTATCCAGCGTCAAGCTATAAAGACGCCCATTCGTATCGGAACCCGGCCGCACCATGGAAAAAACCACCGACAGCAACGGCAAACAGAAAGTCCGCTCCGCCGAAGTCGGCACCGACATCCTCAAGGCTTTGGCCGAGTTGTCACCGTCGACCTCGCTGTCGCGTCTGGCCGAACACGTACAGATGCCGGCGAGCAAGGTACATCGCTATTTACAGGCGTTGATCGCCTCGGGTTTTGCCGAGCAGAACGCCGCCACCAACCATTACGGTCTCGGTCGCGAAGCGCTACGTGTGGGTTTGGCCGCACTCAACAGTATGGACGTGCTGAAAGTCGCCGCCCTGCCGTTGGCCGAACTGCGCGACGAACTCAACGAGACCTGTTTTTTGGCGGTGTGGGGCAATCAGGGTGCAACCGTGGTGCACATCGAACCGGCGGTGCGTGCGGTGACGGTGGTGACGCAGTTGGGCTCGGTGCTGCCGCTGCTCAGTTCTTCAACGGGACTGGTGTTCAGCGCGTTTCTGCCGCATCGGGAAACCGATGATCTGCGCGAGCAGGAAATCGCCGTTGCCGATCACCCGCTCAAAGACGAAAAGACTTACACAACCCTGTGCGAACAGATCCGCGAACGCGGTCTGCACCATGTTCACGGCTTGCTGATGCCCGGCGTGGATGCGTTGTCCGCGCCGGTGTTCAATGCGGTTGGCCAAGTCGCGGCGGTGCTCACGATTGTCGGCCCGACCTCGCTGTTCCATGCAGACGAAAACGGCCCGGCGGCGCAGCGCTTGTTGGCGACGACGCGGGCCGTGAGTTGGCGCATGGGCTTCGAAAAACCAGCCAGTCAGCTCATGTGAGGAAACTGGCAAAGGCATCTGCGTTTCAAGCGATCAAGCGAGCTTGGCCCTTAACATCATGTTGGGGCACAACGACCGCCGTCAGATAGTCAACACCCACCGGAACACCGGTCGCCGCCGAAACCAGTTCGGAAATGTCCTTGATGTTGGACAGCAAACCAATTGCATTGACCGGGGCACCGACCGCCGCGACCTTGCCTATGTACAGTGAGATCGCCCCCCTCCAGGCGGAGGCGAAAAACGAATTGGCCGCTTTTTCATCGCCCTGGCTGGCCGCCGCGATGCCTTGAATGACCGAACGCGTAATGCGCAACAGGCTAGCTACCAGGCCAACAGGGGGAATGAACAGAGACACCACATCCGCGGCAAACTCGATGAGGATTCTTGCATCACGCCAGAAAGCTTCGGTGGGGCTGGTGGTCTGATAGTCAACATCGGCTAGGAATCGGCCAATCATGTCTTGATACTGACTCTTGAAACTGTATACCTGATAGCTGTTATCCAGAACCGGCGCTGGTGTACTAACGGCTTGCTTCGGTGAGTATTTATTCAGGAGGTTTTTCACGACCGTTGTGTCTTCAAGACGAACCAGTTTCAAAATATCCATTTTGAAATCGAAAATGGCCAGCCGCGCAGCAAATTCCTTTACAGGGAAAAAGTCTTTCCCATCGAAGGTATGCGGCACATAGATTATCGATTCCAGCCGATCATTAATGTGCCGGCTGAAGACATAAGCGCCAGAGACCTTCCGTCCTTCCAGCGTCAAATTGTAAACACCGACGCCGGGGGTTCTGCCCCCGACAATGGCACTTTCCAAAGGGATGTCTTTATCCAACCCGTCAATCAACTCTTTTAACCAGTTAAATTCATGTGACAACAGGCTTCTTTGCATCTTCTGGGTCAGCGCAGCCCTGAGCATTTCGTTTTGTTTTAGTTTGCGATAAAGGTCCACCCGCAGATCAATATCCCGCGCATTCAAAAATCTGGCCCTGAGGTACTCGGCGTATTTTTCTCCGGGCATCAAATCGATCAAATAACTCACAACATTTGCGCTCAATCCCGCCACAACGCCTTCTTTGTCGGCATGCCAGAAGGTTGCTGTACGGAGCTGTTCCTTTAAGTCGCCAGCTACTTTGAAATCAGGTCGCAAGGCATAAAACAGCTTTTCAAAAACCGAAACATCACTGCGCCAAAGCTGCCATTGAATGAACAGGTCAGTCAGGCTGATTTTTGAGTCGGCGTGAAAATTTACCCATACTTTGTCCGGGTCAATATATGGATAATTCCCCCTCTGAGCGAGGTACTGATTGATCTCCCTCATGACCAGATCACGGGAAAATTTTTTAAACGGAATGATATCCAGCTTGTCCTTGGATAACTCATAGAGCGCTTTGAAATCCGTATTTAACCGATTGAGCAGATTCTGCTCTGGGGCAATGGCCCGACTGAACCAGCTCGGCGTTGTCTCTTCCACCTGACTGGATCCACGCTTCGTAAGCGCATTAGCAACGCCCATCAATGGGCCACTTTCAACCCAGACTTTCAAACCAATGCTGGACGTATCAATCCAGCGATCAAGTCCGTAGTTATTTTTCATCAAACTGTTTTGCAGGGCTGCCAGGTCGATTGTGCTCAGTTGCACGCTCAGATAGGCCCAGCCTTCATCCTCCATGATCCAGCGCAGTATATGGGAGCGTAATTCTTTCAGCCCGGCAAACTGATACCACTCCTGTCCGGTTGGATACCCGGGCGCATACAAGACATGGGTATCTCGCTCGGCAGCCGCACCTTTGCCTCGATAAATCGTTAATCCAATTAATGGTTGAACCGAATTCAGTGTTAAGGCCGCGGTCTCGAAAGACTGATCGCCAAAGTTGTAACGCATCACCACATTTTGTGCAGTGGGATTAACATGTTTCTGAAGTACAGCAGAAAATATCGCCAATGCCGTCTGCCGCCCCAGCAACTCTCGCATGGCCTCAATCACCTGCATCCCGTTGAAAACCGGACCGCGAGCAGCACTGTAAGCGACTCGCAAATTCATTGAGCGGACGGCCCGCAGGATATTGTCCGGGCGCAATTTCGAATTATGGTGAAGCCCTTCAACTATCAACTCATATTGCCCGGCTTCATCATGAACGCCATACATGAATAGTTGCGTCAGTGTTTTGCGCTCGGCGAGCTCGATTTTTTTACCGCTTGCCAACTTCACGTAGTGCCGAGTGGTCACGAAAATGCTGTCCGGATCCAGACGTTCATCCGCACCCGGCGAGATAAAATTCTCTACAGCCAGACGCGCATAATCTTTCAGCGTGCCGACACCTCGGCAGGCTTGGTGGTATTTGACTTGGGCCTCCAGTAATTGCTGTTCGAGGGATGCGTATACTTCCTGATTCAAGGAGTCGGCTGATTTCAACCAATCGGGCCTGGCATTCTTCTGCACCTGGCGGAGCAAAGCCGCCTGTCGGGACGCGGCCATTTGAGCAATAGTGGGAAACGACTGCACCGCGTCAACCGCTGCAACGATTGCGTTCAAATCCGAATCCAAGCCCTTTAACTGATCCAGATGAAAGTCCTGATCCGCATACATGTTTTTTAACATGTGATCGGTAAAGTGCGTGAACAACTCGCCCTCAACTTTTATGAAGCGCACCTCCGGAACCGCCGGAAAGTTGGCTCGGTGATTGAGCGAAAGCATCTGCAAAAATTCTTCACGGCCCTCGGGTGACGTCAGTCGTTTGATCAACACACGATGAAGTACGGCTGACGATGAGAACTTCTCGATGCCGCGAGCGGGCGAATAAAACACAATCTCACCATCATTCGTCGGGGTCAGCTCATCGTTGACCGGTGCATTGAGCGGCACGGCAAAACAAAAAGGTTGCTCAACGAATGCATCGCCCTGTGCCCCAATGTATACGCCATGGCAAGCCCCCCAGAGCCCTGGCCTGATCTTCGATTCAATCGCGGCGTGATCGATGGGTGTAATGCTCCCCAGCACTACCTGAGCTTGCATCTCCTGAATGAAAAGTTTTGCCTGGAGCAGGCTTAACTCATACTTTCTGGAGGCTGAATTCAGGTTTCTCCCGGGACTGTCTTCCGACTTGGACTCCCAGTGTTTTCCTGCCATTGAAATATAGTATTCAGGGAACTTGCGAATCAAGCTACCCAACATTGCCTCGATGCTGGCAATACTGACTCCCGACAAACGATCACGAGGATCGGTCGTACCGGCAAAATCATAAACAGCGTAATTCGCCGTGTCGTATATGGGTACGTAACCGCGTTGCAAACAGGTTAAAAACACATCTGACAAACGACCCACCGGCTCCGCTTTCTGCGGATTAGACGCCGTGGAAAAGTTGATAAACGTTTTGCTTACCAATGCATCAGGCGCAATTTTCGAAAGCCCTTCGACGAGGCAATCATGAACGACTTCCATGAATCGTGGAACCCGCTTCAACTCCTCCAGCAACATGGCCAACGCCTTGCCTATTTCCGTCAACTTTTCAGTTTGTGCTTGCAAAACGTCCATATTCAATAATCCCGACCAGTTTGATATTAGCAGGCAGAAAACTGCTACCTGCGCTGTCAACACAAACTAATCCGAACCGTAAAAATAGATACCACCAATACCTTTCCAAACTTGTGCACCTCCCTGCCAACAGCCAAGACAAAGGGGCTCGCATTTATTACTAAATTGAAATCCCCAACAACCTGGCTTTCGCGACAGCGTGAGTTCGGCGCTCCACACCTAATTTTCCGTAGATCCGCCGCACATGGGTTTTTACTGTATGTAATGAAAGAAAAAGCTTTTCAGCAATTTGCTGATTCGAATCACCTGATGCCACCAGCATCAACACTTGAAGTTCGCGCTGACTCAATAAACTACTTACCTGCGCGTCAACCTCCAGTTCGGATAGAACTTCACTGTGGGTTTCTACCTCAAAGATTTTCGCCTGACGCAAAGCGGCATGAAGTTTCAATGCCTGCAGGTTCGAGCGCTGAACACCTATCAAGCCCTGCTCTGCATGTTGATGGGCCAAGGCAGTCTCGTTTAGTAATAGCGCCACCTCCGCCAATGCGAAATGCAGTTGCACTTGCAGCGTTACAGCACCACGCTGATAGGCTTCGTCCAGCATCGACTGAAGCCGATCAAGTGGGTCGGCAATGCGGCGTAAGTATGCTTTGGCCAGCACCAATAAATATTCGATGCGCGGGATCAACTCGACCGTCGCCGGAGGTGCTTGCAAAGCATTGGGCGGTTGATAGTGGCATAACACCCGACTCAGCGCCTCGTGTGCCAATTCCGGACGCCCCTGCTGCAACCACAACTCACTGCTGACCTGCAGCAGCACACCGCGGTACACCGAGTCCGGAATGTGCCGCTGCTGCATCAAGCGTTCGGCTTCACGCAGGCGTTCAAATGCGTAGGCATAATCAGCGCGATTCGCAGCGATTCGCGCCTGACCGAGATAACCGAACAGCACGCGTTTGTCATGACTGCGCAAACAATCTTCCAGACCCCGATGAAACAACTCGGCGGCCCGCTCTGCCTGGCCCATACACAGGGCTAATCCTCCGCGGCGCAGAGCGATGCGCCCCAGTAGCGGCGTTGGCCGTTCCGCCCTGTGGATCAATAATTCATGAATGCCGGCGAGTAGCGTTTCGGCCCTTGCCGGAGCGCCTCTTTGCTCCAATAGTTGCGCGTGATCAAGTTCAAGCAAACCTTCAAACAGCAACGCCCCCTGAGCTCGGGCCAGGCACAACGCTTCACGATTGAACGCTTGCGCCACGTCGAACTCACTGCGCAGCAACGCCTGCTGAGTCAGCCCCGACAGGCACAGCAGTCGGGTCGGCCACGTCTCGGGCGCCAGCTCGGCCAGCGCTTGCTGAAAGTGTTCCTGCGCGGGCTGCATCTGCCCTTGCAAATGCAGGAGCCAACCCTGTTGCGCCTGCCAACGGGCGATCAATTGCCGCTCGGATTGCACTGACGGTTGCGGCAGGAATCGCGTCATATGCGCAATGCATTGCTCTGCTTGCTCGAAGCGGCCGGCAAATAACAGTGCCCCGGTAAACAGTCCAACCAATTGCGGCGAACTCAGAATCAATTCTTCGCCCTGTTGCTCGTGCAAGCGCAGCAACAACACTACGGTCTGCTCTTCAAAAAGATGCTCGAAACTGAAGTGCTGCAACAGGCTGACCGCCACTTCGAATTCTTCTGCGAGCAGCGCCTGCTCGAACGCCGAACGCCAATCCTTGCCGACGGTAAAAAACTGACAGGCACGCCGATGCCAGGAACGGCTCGCCGGCCATTGCTCTTCGCGCATGACTTGCGCGAGCGGCGGGAACACTTGCAGCCATTCAGCCGATTCGTGCCACGGCTCGATAAAGCAGCCCAGCGTTTGCAGCGTGCGCAAGAGTTGCGCACCCTCGCCGGCACCGAACAAGTGCTCGCACAGTTCGGCATTGAATCGCGGCAGATGTGCCAACACCCGCCAGGCCTCGGCCAGCTCCGGCGTGAGGCTGCTGAAGAGTTCGTGTTGCAGATAATCCAGCAGCGTATCGACACGTTGCTGCGGCTGCAGACTTTGCGTCCAGTCGCACTTTTGCAGCAGCGCCATGCGCACCCCGGCGCACCAGCCGCCAGTGCGCTGGACAATTCGCCCGGCCACACTGTGGGCCTGCTCTGCCGTCAAATGCGTCAACGCACAGGCGATTTCGTCTTGGGTCAGGGCGAGGGTCACGCTTTCAGATTCATATAACTCATCGTCGAGCAGCAAACGCGGCCAGTTGCATTGCGGCCGTCGGCGCGTGCCGATCCACCACGTGAGTGCCGGGCTGCTGACCGCCAGCAAGCGATCAAGCAACGTGTCCAACTCCGGATCGGGCAGGCGGCAGTAGTCATCGATAAACAACCAGGTCGGCTCAGCCCAACGTGCCAGCGTCGCGATCAACCACGCCTCATCCACCCGCTCGGGCAGTCCCAAGGTCTGCGCCAGACGCTGGCAGAAGTCGGCGGGACTGAGCGTTGCGCCGGCCAAAGGCAACCACCGCACCTCGCACGCCGGCGGCGCCTGAAACAGACATTCAGCAAGCAATGCACTTTTGCCGCTGCCGGCCGGCGCGCACACCAGCCGCACCCGCGCCACGGATTCGAGCAACGGCGCGCTCAAACGCGGACGCGACTGATGATGGGAAGAAAGCCTGGGCAGAAATCCGCGGCGATCCAGGCAGGGCGTCATGGCGGTCATCGAGTGAGCCTTCTTATCGTTATGCACTCACCCTAGCCCGCTCCGGGCACCTTGTTGACGAGTATTCAGCGCGCTGATTGCGGCCCATAAAAAAGGCGACCGAGTGGTCGCCTTTTGCCTTGCCGATGTATCCGGACCGTTACCGAACGCCCTCGGCGCGCAAGGCCGATGGCGTGTAATCCGCCGCCTTGGCTTCGAAGCCGAATTCGTAACTGTGTTTCTCTTCGTTCTTCATGCCCAGGGCAATGTAGCGACCGGCAATGATGTCGTAGAGCGCTTCGAGGGTGTAAGCCTGGGCCTGATGCTCGTAGTGATATTCAGAGTGACCTTCGGCCACGCGCCACAGTTGACCGCGACCGTCATAGTGATCGACCAGTGCGACTTGCCAGCTGTCCTCATCGATGTACATGTGGCGCTTGGCGTAGATGTGCCGCTCGTTCGGTTTCACCGTACCGATCACCTCCCAGACACGGTGCAGTTCGTAACGGGTCAGATCCTGATTGATGTGCCCGGCCTTGACGATGTCGTCGTATTTCAGGCTCGGCGAATCGAGTTTGTAGCTGTTGTACGGGATGTACATTTCCTTCTTGCCGACCAGTTTCCAGTCGTAGCGATCCGGTGCGCCGGAAAACATGTCGAAGTTGTCCGAAGTACGCAGGCCATCCGCCGCCGTGCCCGGGCCGTCATACGCCACTTGCGGCGCCCGACGAACCCGACGCTGGCCGGCGTTGTAGATCCACGCCAGACGCGGCTCCTTCACCTGATCGAGAGTTTCGTGCACCAGCAACACGTTACCCGCCAGACGCGCCGGCGCGGTCACCGACTGTTTGAAAAAGGTCAGCACGTTGGCGGCTTTTTCCGGGTCGATATCCTTGATCAGTTGCGGCACGGCGATCTCTTCTTCGAAGCGGATCGGCGTGAAGCTGCCGTTAGTCTGCGGGGTCACCTGAGTGATGATGCGTTTGACGTTGCCACCGTGATAACGGGTGATGTGGTTCCACAACACCTCGACGCCGTTCTTCGGAATCGGGAAGGCGTAGTAGCGGTTGCCGGTGAAATTGGCCAGGCCATTGCCATCGTTGATGGTGGTGACGTTGAGCGCACTGCGCTTGGCCGATTCGTAGATTTCCGGCGGCACGGCGACGGTGCGGTGAGTGGTGTAGACCGGAATTTTGTAGGTTTCAGGATAACGCTTGAACATCGCCACCTGGCCTTCGGACAGCTTGTCTTTGTACTTGTCGACGTTGGCCGGGGTGATGGTGAACAACGGTTTCTCGTTGGCGAACGGGTCGGCGAGGAAACCTTTGCTGTCCACTGCGGCGGCATTTTTCGGGATACCGCCGGTCCACGCCGGAATCGAGCCATCGGCGTTGCCGGCCTTTTCAGCACCGAGCGGGGTCAGGCTGGTGCCGAGTTTGTTCGCTTCATCCGGCGAAACTGCCGCCATCACGTTGGCCGCCAGCACACTCAGGGCCAGCACACCACATTGCAGAATCATTTTGCGCATTGCAGTCATCCTTCTCGGGCAGATCAGAAGTTCACGCCGAAGCTCAGGGCCACGAAGTCACGGTCTTCGAGGACGTTGTAGTCACCGCCAAAAAAGTCGGTGTAACTGAGGCTCGCGGTGTAGGTGTTGCGGTAGTCGGCATCGACGCCGACGCTGATCGCTTTCGCGCCTTCGTTGAACAGGCCGTTGGGCCCGTAACCGGCGACGTCATGCGACCACGACAGGTTGGGTTTGAAGTTGATCCCGCCGACCACGTTGGCGTAATCGAGGATCGCCCGGGCGCGGTAGCCCCACGAGGTCGAGGTGACAAAGCCATCGGTGTCGCCGCCGAAACCGTACTGGCCGTACACCGAGTCGCGGCCATAACGCAGCTGACTGCGCGACTCCAGACCACCGACGTGCACCACCGCCGCTTCGCCGACTACGGTCAGACGTTCAGCGCCCAACACCTGATCGAAGAAGTGCGTGAGGGTGCTCTGCACTTGCGTCACTTCTTTACGGCGATAACCTTTGTTGTCCGCGCCCGGCGAGGTCGCCAGTGGCGAGGCCGCACCGCCGGCAATCGGGTTGAGCAGCGCCAGCGTCAAGTCGTTGGTGTTGACCTGCACCGGCGCGTTGGGCCGGTAGCTGATCTCGCCAGTCCACGCAGTACCGGTCGGCAAGGTGGTGGAGAAACTCGCGCCGTACAGGCGAATGTCTTCCGGGTATTCGAGGTAGTACTGACCGCGTCCGAGCATCACGCTCTGCGCCAGCCCCGCACCGCTGCCAGGCGCCAGACCGTTGGCTATGCCGACCATGCCCGGCAATGCCGCCAGCGTCGAAAGCCCCGCCGTAGTGGTGCCCACCGTTGGCGTGCGGCTGTGGTAATTCATGAAGTAGAGGCCGTACTCGGTATCGTCGCCGAGCCAGCGCAGCGCCGTGCCCCACTGCCCGGAATCCCGCGCATCGCGGTCGCCGCCACGGGGAATCACCACCCCTTCGCGAGTGACCTGAATGCCCTGACCGAATGCCTGGGTCAACGGCACAAACGGTGCAATGGCTGGACTGCCGACGGTGTAGCCGTTGTTGCAACCATCCGCCGCCACGTCGACACCGAAGAACGTGCCGCAGTTGTCGAGAACGGTCTGATCCCACTCCAGTTGGTAAAAGCCTTCAACCGTCAGTTGATCGGTCAGACCTTGCGAACCGAACAACATGTTCACCGGAATCAGGCCTTCCTTGATCTCGGCACCGGGACGGCGAAACGCGGAAACGTCGACCGGGTTGATGCTGTTGATCGAGTTGCCGATGAAGGTACTTTCGCCCCAACTCACCACCTGCTTACCCGCGCGCACAGTGCCCGGCAAATCAGCGATGGAATAGTTGTGATAGACGAAGGCATCGAGAATCTGCGCGCCGGAAGACTTGGCGCCTTCCTTGCGACCGCTGTCGCTGATCTGTTTGAACTCGCGGTCTTCGTCCTTGAGCTCGAAGTCGTACCAATACTTGCCGCGCACAAACACACCGGTGTCGCCGTACTTCAGTTCGAGGTCGTGAATACCTTTGAAGATTTTCGAAAAGGTCTCGCCTTTCTTGAAGTTCAGGCGCCCGTCATCACCCGTGGAAGATTGCCCGGTACCGCCGTTGACCGTGCCGACCAGCGACTTGTCGGCATCGCGCATGCCCCAGCTCGCCCCGATCGACAAGGACGAGTCGAACGTCCCTTCGATTTCGCCGATGTTGAACGAAACCGCCTGCGCCTGGGCACAGCAACCCAGAGCCACCGCAGCGGCCAGCGCTTGCGGTGTGAAGATGGCGCGCATTGTTGTTTTTGTCATGCGTCTTCCCCGGTGAGTGACAGAAGGCCCCACCCTACTGCCGCCACCAGCGGACGATAAGCGCACCAAGGAGGTATTCACGCTGTCGCTCGAAAGGATGAATGCCCGCACAGAACGGGGCTTTGCGCGATCCATGAGTGAGCTGGATGGACGATCATCAGCGCAGCGCATGGTGCATGCCGGGGCACAGCGACTGTTGCATGCTCCGCAACAGTGCATGTCCGGAATCGCTATTTTTCCTACAGGCCGAAGTGCTTATTCTGAGCGGGCTTTCACGGGATACGCTGTAAAGCGCGAAGCACTGGCCATGAGCAACTCTGGCCATTGCTGACAGATTTCAGATGAATCGATAGGTCGGTTTATCGCCCCGGTGTTCACTGACGTTGATTTGTAGCTCCTTGATCCAACGTCTTACCTTGGCCGCTGCGTTTGCAGCGGCCTTTTTTATGCCTCGAATAAAGTTTCTGCCCCCGCCCTACGCGAAGTTTCCGAAAGGGACATCGGAAATTTCTTTCTGCGTGTAACGAAATTAACCGGCGAATTTCCTAAATAGCGAAATCTCACTCAACTCCGCACAACTTGACTTACGACCTTATCGGAAACATCCGATTAAGTACTGTTGTAACTTAAAACGTATCAAGAATTGGCGAGTGATAGGGATGTCATCCATCGACCTACAGCAAGAGCGCGAATATCAGAAATTACTCAAGGAGATGTGGTAATGGGCACCATTGAGCAAATCGTAAAAAATGAATCTTTGGATGACATCGTCACCGTATTCTCGCTGTTCAACGCGAATCCGCATCTGGACATGATGATCAGACGTTATAACCGAGAGCTGATCTCCGAATACGGAGCTTTGGAAATGACATACGCGCGCCTTCTTGCTGCTGGTGTATTGGCACACGGCGACAAAGGCTTGGCAGCCAAAGGCCCAAACTGGAAAGCCCCAAAATTCATGATGGAAAACAGATACTCCTAACCGGACCATCAAGCCTGAGATTGATGGTTCTTTTCTCAAAAAGAAGACTTCTGTAAATGCGCCATCAATTGCCCAAGCGCATCCATATTTATCTCAAAGATGCGCTCACTGACTTTTGATTTTTAGCTCCTTGATCCAACGTCTTACCTTGGCCGCTGCGTTTGCAGCGGCCTTTTTTATGGGCGCCGTTTTGCCCACCTCTCCTGCATTCATCAGGAAGTTTTCCCATCAGTTGTAGGAAATCTCTTTTTGACCCGCTGATGCCAAGCTTTAATTCAGGGCTAAAGATTATTCATACAAATACGCGCGTCATTACTGACGAACGATGCAGACATGTCTGTTCAAAAGCTGATGTAGGTTAATCGCTCCGAAAAATCCGAAAAAATTGCAGCGAGTAAAACGAATGTTGGAACAAGATTTTGTTAAAGCCGCAGAGACTAAAATCGAAAGAAAAGGATCTGCTGCCGACCTCATCATGCTTGCGCGTCTTGATGCCATCCTGGAGTGCAAGCTTGAGATGACCGACACCGATCGCCGGTACTACGCGCATGCGATTCGAATGATGGAGCGATTCAGAGCGATGGGGCTTGCTGACGACTACGTTCCCAAGAGTAATCCGTCGCTTTGGAATAACGTCCATTCGGCCACACTTGAAGATTTCAAACTGGGTGACGATGAGGCATTGCGCTACACCGCCGAGGCGATTGACGCTGCGAAAAAGCAGGAGCTGGAAGCATTTGAATGCATCAGCAGAGTCAAGAGTTCGCCTGCAAAACTCGAGCAGGCTGTCAGGCAAGAAAATCTGAGAGATTTGTTATCAGTGTTGGCAATCGGTTTGGCATTTCCCGCCCTCGATACACTGTTCGGGCGTTATCGATTTGAAGTCATTGCGCGTGGTGAACTGTGTAAAACGTACGAGGAATTATTTCGTGAGGGCGTATTGGCTGAGGGCAAAGAGGCTGTCGCCATTCCGGGCCCAAATTGGAAACTCCCGGAATTCATAATTGATAAACGGTACGAGGAATAAAAGAAAGAGCCTCGCCACGTCGAGAACGCAGCGAGGCTAAAACGTCCCTTACAGCCAATACTTCTGCAAATTCGCCATCATTTCCTTCAGCGCTTCAATATTGTCCTTCGGATGCGCCGCGCCTTCGAAATCACAAATCTGCTGCCAGTGCGCCGCGACATCTTCCGGCGAGAAACCCACTCGCGGATCAAACCCGGCGCCCAAACTGCGCTCCCAACGCACTTTGCCCATCCAGCCGCCGCCGACTTCGAACAGTCCAGAAGTCTCTTGGCATTGCTCGCTGGCCAGGTACACCACCAGCGGGCTGACCAGTTCCGGTTTGAGTTGTTCGAACACTTGCGGCGGGATCAGGCCTTCGGTCATGCGCGTGCCGCCGGTTGGGGCGATGGCGTTGACGAGGATGTTGTTTTTGCGGCCTTCGATGGCCAGGGTGCGGGTCAGGCCGTAGAGGCCGAGTTTGGCCATGCCGTAGTTGGACTGGCCGAAGTTGCCGTAGATGCCCGAGGTCGAGGCGGTGAAGATCACGCGACCGTAGTTTTGCTCACGCAGGTGTGGCCATGCGGCGCGGGTGACTTTGTAGGCGCCTTCGACGTGGACGCGGTAAACCAGATCCCAGTCGGCGTCGTCCATTTTGTGGAAGGTCTTGTCGCGCAGGATGCCGGCGTTGTTGACCACCACGTCGACGCGACCGAAGACGTCGAGGGCGTTTTGCACGAGTTTGTCGCCGTCGGTGACCGAGTCATGGTTGGCTTCGGCGGTGCCGCCGGCTTCACGGATTTCGGCGACGACGCGGTCGGCAGCGGAGGCATTGGCGCCTTCGCCCTGAGCCGAGCCGCCGAGGTCGTTGACCAGCACTTTCGCACCTTGTTTGGCGAACAGCAGTGCGTGGGCGCGGCCAAGGCCACCACCGGCTCCGGTGACGATCACGACTTTATCTTCGAAACGCACAGACTCATTCATCGAGGCAACTCCAGCAGGCCAATGGGACATTGATCCCGAGTGTCAGGCACGGGGCTTGGTGTCACAACGAACAGGGCTGGGGCTGAATGGTGTGCGATAAGGTTGGGGGATAGTCAGGTTTGAAAAGCACAAGATCGCAGCCTTCGGCAGCTCCTACAGGGGATCAGTGTAGGAGCTGCCGAAGGCTGCGATCTTTTGATCTTCAGGAACAGGCCACTTTGCGCGGTGGCAGCACCTGACGCTCGCGAAATTCCAGATAGTGCTTAAGCACCAGCACCGGTGCTTCGGTTTGCGGGTAGTGACCAATGCCCGGCAACAGCACAGCGTCGGCATCAGCAATCAACTCGCAATAACGCTGCACCATGTGTGCACCAGAGATCGGGTCGACTTCGCCATCAATCACCCGCAGAGGAATTTCACCGCGCTGCATCGCCGCGACCCAACGATCACGCTGCACCCGACGCTCCGGAATATAGCTGATCAGTTTGTGCATGATCCGTGGCCCACGATTAGTGTCGACCAGGCTCCAGAAATCATCCAGTTCGCTCTCTGTCGGCCGCGTGTTCGGCCCAAAAATCTGTCGAAAACTTTTCACCAGCGCATCGCGGGTAAACGCGCGCCCGATCATCCAGCCCAATGGGCTGAGCAGCAGTTTCTGCATCAACACCGGCCGATGGGTTTCCGGAAACAGGCCACCGTTGAGGAACACGCAACTGGCGATTTCGAGGCGATCTTCGTAATGCCGGGCCAGCAGTTCCTGGGCAACGCTGTCGCCGTAATCGTGCGCCAGCACATGCACCGGTTGCTCGACCTGCAAATGCGCGAGCAATGCCTGCTGCAAATCCGCCTGTTCCAGCAAGCTGTAAGTGTGGTTGATCGGCTTGGCCGAATCGCCGAAACCGAGCATGTCGCAGGCAATCACCCGATAACGCTGGGCCAGTGGCTGCCACAGGTAATGCCAGTCCCAACTGGCGGTCGGGAAGCCGTGGATCAGCAGCAGCGGCTCGCCCTGCCCCGCCGTCCAGTAACGGATCGGCTGACCACGAAAGACAAACGTCCGGCTGCGTTTACGCCAGACACACAGAGGAATCTCGGCAAGTGGCATTAGAGTTTATATCCGGGGTCTTGTTTATCGAGTTTGCGCAGCAGCGCTGGCCAGGCCAGCGCGCCACCCATGCCTTGAGCACTTTTGGTGACGCCGGCGATCATCGCTTTGGCGCCTGCCAGAATTTGCGGTTCGATGGCGATGAGTTCAGCGCCACCGGTTTGCGCCATCACCTGAATGTCGCAAGCGCGTTGGAAAGTGAACATCATCAAAAAGGTGTCGGCGATGGTGCTGCCACAGGTCAGCAGACCGTGGTTGTGCAACATCAGGAAATTGTTTTCGCCGAGGTCGGCCTGCAAACGCGCCTTCTCTTCGTGGTTCAGCGCCACGCCTTCATAGCCGTGATAGGCGAGGCTCGACAGCACGAACAACGATTGTTGGCTGATCGGCAACACGCCCTGCTTTTGCGCCGACACCGCGACACCCGAGGCGGTGTGCGTGTGCAGCACACAAACCACGTCGTGCCGCACTTCGTGCACGGCGCTGTGGATCGTGTAACCGGCGGGATTGA
Organism: Pseudomonas sp. PS01303; assembly: GCF_029959385.1. Taxonomy (NCBI): domain Bacteria; kingdom Pseudomonadati; phylum Pseudomonadota; class Gammaproteobacteria; order Pseudomonadales; family Pseudomonadaceae; genus Pseudomonas; species Pseudomonas sp. PS01303. The sequence goes on along the minus strand of NZ_JASCPK010000029.1, from coordinate 17,941 downwards.
TTTCGTACGGGCTGTCCATGAGTTTGTTGCCGGCCTGATCGACCTTCACCAGGCTCGACGCGGTGATCTCATGAAACATCAGACCAAACGGATTGATCAGAAAATCTTCGGTGCCCGGCACCTTGGCGGAAATATGCGTGAAGATCAGATCGTCCCAGCCATGGGCGGCGACCAGACGATAACAAGCGGCGAGATCGACACGGGTCTGCCATTCCGCAGCACTGACCTGGTCTTTGACGTTAAGGGACGATTGGACGGGGGCTACGCTCACTGTATGCACCTCTGCGTTCTTATTGTTCTGCAACGTGTGAGCAGTCTAGTCAGGTGCAGGCAATCACGTAGTTGCATTGGCAGCCAGCTTGATGACTGACCGGGTCAGTCGTGCAAACAGCTTGGATCCATGTCAAAGCAACGACGCCAACAAAGGTGCGGCAAACAGATTGAGCAACCCGGTGAGCACCATCACCAACCCGGCGACAGAGCCTTCTTCACCGCCCACTTCATGCGCGCGACTGACCCCGGCACCGTGCGCGCCAACGCCGAACAACGCGCCACGCGCCAGGGCACTGCGCAGCGGCAACCACTTCAACAGCACGCCGCCGAGCATCGCGCCGAACACGCCGGTGAACATCACGAACACCGCGGTCAACTCCGGCACACCGCCGAGGTTTTGCGCGAGCGGCATGGCGAACGGCGTGGTGATCGAACGGGGCACCAGCGACATCGTCACCGAACTGTCGAGCGCCAATGCCTTGGCCAAGCCGAACGAGGTGCCGATCGATGCCGCACTGCCCGCCACCATGCCGAGCATCAGCGCCGACCAGTGCCGCATCAGCAATCGGCGTTGCTGCCAGATCGGCACAGCAAACGCGACGGTCACCGGGCCGAGTACCAACATCAGCCAATGGGTGTTGCTGGAATACTCGGCATAGGCGGTGTGCAGCGGCACGGCGAGCGCCAACAACAGCGCCGGCACCAGAATCAGCGGCGACAACACATAACGTCCGGTGCGTCGATAAATCCAGCGGCTGAACAGGTACGCCAACAAGGTGAAGGCGAGCCAGAACATCGGCATCCATTCAAGCTTCATGGGAACGCCTCGCACGCACGGCCAATTCCACGGTGAATGCGGTCACCAGCATCACCATCAAGGTACTGGCGGCGATCACCAGCAAAATCCTCCAGCCGTCATTGCGCAGCAACGTGCCGTAATCGAGCAGGCTCATCAGCGCCGGGATAAAGAACAACAGCATTTCGGCCATCAACAAGCCCGCGCCCAATTGCAGCGCCGCCGGTTTGACCCAGCCGAGCGCGAAGGCCAGCAGCAACAGCGCCATGCCGCTCACGCCGCCAGGAATCGGCCAGGCCAGCCACGCGGCGAGTTGGCAGCCGAGCAGGTAGAGACCGAGTAACACGGCGAGTTCGACGAAGAGACGTGAAAGGTGTTTGAAGCGGGCGGCGTTCATGAGATTGGCTCCTTACAGAAGCCTATTTTACAAAGTGACCTGCCATCCCCGAAGCGAATTGTTAGACTCAAAGCCATTCCAAAACGGAATCAGGCTTATGGAATTCAAACAGCTGCGCAGCTTTGTCGAAGTCATGCATCAGGGCGGGTTTACCCAAGCGGCGAAAACCCTGCACATCAGCCAATCAGCGGTGAGCAAACAAGTCGCGCAACTGGAACAGAGCCTCGGCACGCCGCTGCTGGAACGCCTCGGTTCACAGTTGCGCCTGACCGCCGCCGGCAGCGTGGTCTTGCAACGGGCCGAAGGCATGCTGCGTTTACGCAACGAATTGCTGGTCGAACTGGACGATCTCAGTCATCTGGCCCGTGGCGAGTTGCGCCTCGGTCTGCCGCTGTTGGGCAGCGATGCTTTGTTCGCCGGGCTCTTTGCTGAATATCGCCGGCGCTACCCGAACATCAGCGTGCAGTTGCTCGAGGGCGGCAGCCGCAACATCGAGCAAGCTGTTCTCAACGGGGAACTGGAGCTGGGTGGCAGTTTGTTGCCGAAGGATCCGCAGTTCGACTGTCAGCCGTTTTGCGATGAGAAGCTCGATGCGCTGCTACCGGTCGATCACCCGTTGGCGGATCGCGGCGAAATCGGATTGGAGGAGCTCGCCGATACGCCGTTCCTGCTTTATCAGCGCAGCTTCGTGCTTAACGATCGTTTGCTACAGGCGTGCCAGCAAATGGGCTTCACACCGAAGGAAGGCGGGCGCAGCGGTCAGGCGGATTTTCTTGCGGCGCTGGTGGCCGCCGGGCAAGGCGTGGTGTTGTTGCCCAGCGTGGTGGCGCGCGGGCTGGTGCGGCCAGGCGTGGTGCGCCTGACCTTGCGTGCGCCGGATTATCTGCGCTGGGACATCGCGTTTATCTGGCGTCAGGGCGCTTATTTGTCGAATGCCGCGCAGGCGTGGCTGGCACTCCTGCGCGAGCGGCCGATCAGCCCTTGAGCGCGTCGATCAATTGCGCCAGCCAAGGTTCGGCGTCGGTTTCCGGGGTCACGCTTTCGCTGGCGTCGATGCGCAGCATCTCCAGCACTTCACGCACACCCAGTTCGCCGAACAGTTCGCGCATTTGCTCGCCGCCACCGCAGAAGGTGTCGCCATAACTGGCGTCGCCCAAGGCGATCACCGCGCCCGGCAAACCGCGCCACGCGGCTGGCAGTTGATCGCGAATGGTCGAATACAACGGTTGCAGGTTGTCCGGCAACTCGCCCATGCCAGTGGTCGAGGTCACCGCGAGGAACGCTTCAGGGCCGAACGCTTGAATGTCCGCCAGGCTGGCGCGCGAGTTGTAGAAGGTTTCAAAGCCAGCGGCTTTCAACAGGTTCTGGGCGTGGCGGGCGACTTCTTCGGCGGTGCCGTAAACCGAACCGGAGAGGATGGCGACTTTCATCAATCTGATCCTGAAACTGAAAAAATGAGCGGCGATAGTAGCAGCCCGAGCCGCAAAGCTGCGATTGGATCTCAACTGGCGATAATGGCCAGTAGACAGCGCTGATGGTTTATCTAGAATGCGAACCCTCGGCCATTCTGAACGGACTCACAGATGATCAACGCCAGCCTGCTGCAAATGGTGATCAACGCCTCCAACGATGGAATCGTGGTAGCGGAAAAGGAAGGCGATCAGGACACCATCCTGATTTACGTCAACCCCGCATTCGAACAACTGACCGGCTACAGCAGCGAAGAGATTCTCTACCAGGACTGCCGCTTTCTGCAGGCCGGAGACCGCGACCAGGCCAGTCTGGAGCGGGTTCGCGAGGTGCTGCGCAACAATGGATCGTGCCGGGAAATCCTGCGTAACTATCGCAAGGACGGCACACCGTTCTGGAACGAACTGTCGCTTTCAACGGTAAAAAGCGCTGACGACGGGCTGACTTATTTCGTCGGTGTACAGAAAGATGTAACGATTCAGGTCAAGGCTCAGCAACGTGTTGCGCAACTCGAACAGGAGGTCGCGACACTGAAAGCACAGCTGGCAGAACTGAAAGCGACGAACGGCGCAAACAAATCAGCGAACTAATTGTCATTAACTACAATCACCAATGACTTTGTAACTATATCTTTCGAGCTAGCCATGCAACGCGACGCCCTCCTCACTCAGGATGAGCTGGATTTCATCCAGACCATGCAGCACAACCCGCAACTGAATGTGCGGGATGCGACGTCGAGTCTGCTGGTTAATGGCGGTTCGCAGATCCGTGATTTGCTCACGCGCCTGGCCGCTCACGAACAAGTGACCATTCAGGCCAACTTCGAAAACCAACAGATGACTTTCCCGCTGCACCTGGTGGAAGACGAGTTCCACGCGCTGCATTTGCGCCTCGGCGTGCCGAGCATTTACGAAGACGGCCCGATGGTGCGTCCATGGCGCCTGGCGCTGGACGAGCCGGTGGCGCTGGAAAATGCCAATGGCCAACCGGGCACGTTGTGGGTTCATGAGGTGTCGCACAAAGGCGTGTTGCTGGAAGTGCGCAACAAGACCAAACCACCGAAGCATTTCGCCCTGTGGTTCAGCCCTTCAGGCTATGAGCGAATTTCCCTGCGCGGCAATTTCGAGCGTGAGACCGACAAAGGTTTCTTCGCCTACGAACTGAGCCAGACCGATGCCGATGAAACCGAGCGCCTGCGCCAGTTCATTCTGCAACAACATCGCCTGACCCACCCTGCCCTGCACACCTGAGTCTCAGGTATCGAGTTTGCCCGCGAGAAATTGCGTCAGCCGCTGACGCATCGTCGCGCCTTCATTGCCCAGGCAACCGATTGACGATCCGGCCAGAGTTTCCTCTGCCAGATCCGCTGCATCCCCCGCCAGCAACACCTGACAATCCAGACTCAGTGCCAAACGATTCAAACGCCGTGGCAGCTCGGGGGCCGGTGCATGATTGGAAAACAGCACCAGCGCCTGTGGTTTGATCTTTTCGCAGACGAGCGTCAACTCATCGAACGGCTGACCGGTCGTCAATACCCGGACACCGGCGTCGCTGCTGCTCAAAAACAGCGCGGCCACCAGCAATTCCAGTTCACGGCACTGACCGGCCAATGCACTGACGAGAATCTTGCGGGGCTGCGTGGTGCGTAACGCGATGATCCGCTGCATTACGCGGGTTCTGAGGTAGCCGTCGTAGAACAGCCATTCGCTGGTGTGTCCGAAGGCTTCCTGCCCGAGCAGCAATTGCCGCCACAGCGGCAGCAGGATGTCCTGAAAAACCACGGGCAGCGAATAAGAAGAAAAAATCTGGCCGTAGACTCGATCCAGTTCAAGATCGTCGAAGGCGCTGACCGCACGCTTTACCTGATGCTGCCACTGCTGGTAATCGGCCTGCACCTGATCATCGGAAATGATGTGCGCCAGTGCTTTTAGCGGTTCGGTCTTCGCGAGGATTTTGCCGACCTTGCTGACGGAGACGCCACGATCGATCCACTCGACAATGCTGCGAACGCGCTCGATTTCGGTCATTGAATACAGCCGATGCCCACTTTCGGTGCGCGTCGGTTCGATCAAACCGTAACGTCGCTCCCAGGCACGCAGCGTGACCGGGTTGACCCCGGTGAGTCGGGACACTTCACGAATGGGAAAGAGGTCTTCGCGCTCGAGCGCGTCAGACGCCCGTGAAACAGGGCTCAGCTCCGTGATGACAGGCATAGTGCGCTCAACGTCCTTGTAAAGTGATTGGATCCATTCTAGCTGCAATGCCCGCTAAAGGTAAAAGCGATGAACTGCGACGAAAGTCTCTGGTTAAATCGCGAAATTCAGGAATAATCCTTGCTTGGCAATAAACGCGGGCCTCTACCCCGGCGCGCGTCTGGCGAAACTCCTACCCGGAGTGCCGCGAACGAAATACGGAGATACACAATGTCTACTTCCCCCGTCACGCTGATGGTCGCGCGTCGCGTCGCCGATGGTCGCTATCAGGATTTGATCGCCTGGCTGCGCGAAGGCGAACAACTGGCCACCGACTTTCCCGGTTATCTCGGCTCTGGCGTGCTCGCTCCGCCGCCCGGTGATAACGAATTTCAAATCATTTTCCGCTTCGTCGATGAACAGACTTTGCATGCGTGGGAGCATTCGGCTTCGCGTACGGCATGGCTGGATCGGGGCAGCGATCTGTTTGCCCATCCGAAGGAACATCGCGTCAGCGGCATCGAAGGCTGGTTCGGCGCGGCCGGTCAGCGCCCGCCACGCTGGAAACAGGCGGTGGCAATCTGGCTGGCGTTCTTTCCGGTGTCGATGCTGTTCAACTTCGTGCTTGGGCCGTTGCTCGGCGAAATGAGTCTGTTGCCGCGGGTGTTTATCAGCACGCTGTGCCTGACGCCATTGATGGTTTATTTCTTTATTCCGCTGTCGACGCGGTTACTGGCCAATTGGTTGAACAGCACGCCGGTTCGACGTGTACCAGCCGAGCCAGTATCCCAAAATCGCTGATATCTTTGTAGGAGCAAGGCTTGCCCGCGAAAGCAGCGTGTCATTCAGCATTGAAGGTGCCTGACACAACGCTTTCGCGGGCAAGCCTTGCTCCTACAAAAGCGCAAAGCAAGCCGTGTCGCTGTTATAGTTTTTGCTCCCACCGCGATGCGAGCCGTTCATGTCCACTTCCGCAGCCCCGATCCTCATCACCGGCGCCGGCCAGCGTGTCGGTCTGCATTGCGCGCAGCGTTTGCTTGAAGACGGTCATCGCGTCATCTTCACCTACCGCACCGAACGTCCCGGCGTACAAACACTGCGCGATTTGGGCGCCATCGGCCTGTTCGCCGACTTCTCCAGCGAAGCCGGGATTTTCGCCTTCATCAGCGAACTGAAAAACCACACCGACAGCCTGCGCGCCATCGTGCACAACGCCTCCGAATGGCTCGCCGAAACCCCGGGCAGCGAGGCCGAAGCCTTCACGCGCATGATCAATCTGCAAATGCTCGCGCCCTACCTGATCAACCTGCACTGCGCCGATTTGTTGCACCGCTCGACACCCGCCGACATCATCCATATCAGCGACGATGTCACGCGCAAGGGCAGCAGCAAACACATCGGCTATTGCGCCAGCAAAGCCGGGCTCGACAGCCTGACGCTGTCCTTCGCCGCGCGCTTTGCGCCAGCAATCAAGGTCAACGGCATCGCGCCGGCCCTGCTATTGTTCAATCCCGACGACGACGCGGCGTACCGCACCAAAGCGCTGGCCAAATCGGCGCTGGGCATCGAGCCCGGCAGCGAAGTGATCTACCAGAGCCTGCGCTATCTGCTCGACAACCCTTATGTCACCGGTACGACCCTGACCGTCAACGGCGGGCGGCACGTCAAATAACGCCTAGCTGCGAGGATGTCCATGAGCCTTTCTCTGCCCGAAAACTACCGTGAAATCCTCATCGGTCTCGGCGAAAATCCCGACCGCGAAGGGTTGCTCGACACCCCGGTGCGCGCGGCCAAAGCCATGCAATACCTGTGTCACGGTTACGATCAGAGCGTCGAGCAAATCGTCAACGGCGCGCTGTTTGCTTCGGACAGTGACGAGATGGTGATCGTCGCCGACATCGAGTTGTACTCGTTGTGCGAACATCACCTGCTGCCCTTCATCGGCAAGGCCCATGTGGCTTATATTCCGACGGGCAAGGTGCTGGGATTATCGAAGATCGCGCGGCTGGTCGACATGTTCGCCCGACGCCTGCAGATTCAGGAAAACCTCACCCGGCAAATCGCCGACGCGGTGCAACAGGTCACCGATGCCGCTGGGGTCGCCGTGGTCATCGAAGCCAAACACATGTGCATGATGATGCGCGGCGTGGAAAAACAGAATTCGACGATGAACACCTCGGTCATGCTCGGCGCCTTCCGCGAGTCGAGCAACACCCGTCAGGAGTTCCTGCAATTGATTGGACGGAGCAAGTAAATGCCACAACTTCAACCGGGAATGGCGCGCATCCGGGTCAAGGATCTGCGCTTGCGCACCTTTATCGGGATCAACGAGGACGAGATCCTCAACAAGCAGGATGTGCTGATCAACGTCACCATTCTGTATGCCGCGCAGGAAGCGGTGCGTGACAACGACATCGATCACGCGCTGAACTACCGCACGATCACCAAAGCGATCATCGCTCACGTCGAGGGCAACCGTTTTGCGCTGCTTGAACGCCTGACGCAGGAATTGCTCGATCTGGTGATGAGCAACGGTTCGGTGCTGTACGCCGAAGTCGAAGTCGACAAGCCGCATGCGCTGCGATTTGCCGAATCGGTATCGATCACCCTCGCGGCAAGCCGCTGAGCTTCAAGCTTCGAGCTGCAAGCGTTAAGCTACCGCCACCCACAATCCAAACTTGCAGCTTGAAGCTCGCCGCTTGAAGCTGTCTCGAAGAGACCTCCATGAACGAGCAACAACGCCTCGAACTCGAAGCCGCCGCCTTCCGCCGGCTGGTCGCCCATCTGGACAGCCGCAAGGACGTGCAGAACATCGACCTGATGAACCTCGCCGGGTTCTGCCGCAACTGCCTGTCGAAGTGGTACAAGGCCGAAGCCGACGAGCGCCAGATCGACGTCAGCCTCGATGACGCCCGCGAAGTGGTTTACGGCATGCCGTACGCCGAGTGGAAAGCCCAATATCAGCAAGAAGCCAGCGCCGACCAGCAAGCGGCGTTCGCCAAAGGAAAAACCCATGAGTGACCTGAACACCCTGCGCGCCAGCCTGAAAAGCGGCGACCACGCTTTCGCCGACACCCTGGCTTTTGTTGCCGCCAGTTACGACTACCAGCCGCAAGCCTTCAACAACGGTGGCGTGGAAAACGCCGCCGGGCAGAACGAAGGTTCGTGCAAGACTTTGGGCCTGGCGCTGCTGGAAGGCCTGAGCAATGAAGAAGCGCTGCTGGCGTTTGGCGAGCATTATCGCTCGGTGTTGGCGACGCCTGAGGGCAGCGATCACGGCAATATTCGTGCGTTGATCAAGCACGGGCTGGCCGGCGTCAAGTTCAGCGCCCAACCCCTGACCCGCCGCTGATCAAGATCAAAAGATCGCAGCCTTCGGCACCGTGATCGTTCCCACGCTCCGCGTGGGAATGCAGCCGGGGACGCTCCGCGTCCCATCGGACGCAGAGCGTCCATATGAGGCATTCCCACGCAGAGCGTGGGAACGATCATCACATTGGTTATGCGGTGGTTCGGAATCTCGGGCACAAAAAAACCGGCCAATCTGGCCGGTTTTTTTGTGCCTGCGATCTTAGAACGATGCGTTCTGCAGACCGTCCAGGTAACGCTCGGTGTCCAGTGCCGCCATGCAGCCGGCGCCGGCCGAGGTGATGGCCTGACGGTAAACGTGGTCAGCCACGTCACCGGCGGCGAAGATACCTTCGACGCTGGTCGCAGTCGCATTGCCTTCACGGCCGCCGTGCACCACCAGGTAACCGTCTTTCAGGGTCAACTGGCCTTCGAACAGCGAGGTGTTCGGGGTATGGCCGATGGCGATGAACACGCCGTCGACGGTGATTTCGTCGAAGCTGCCATCGTTGTTCTTCAGACGCGCACCGGTCACGCCCATGTTGTCGCCCAGGACTTCGTCGAGAGTGGCGTTCAACTTGAGGATGATCTTGCCTTCAGCGACGCGAGCGTTGAGCTTGTCGATCAGCATCTTCTCGGCGCGGAAGGTTTCGCGACGGTGAATCAGGGTCACGGTGCTGGCGATGTTGGCCAGGTACAGTGCTTCTTCAACCGCGGTGTTGCCGCCGCCGACCACAGCGACTGGCTTGTTGCGGTAGAAGAAACCGTCGCAGGTTGCGCAGGCCGAAACGCCTTTGCCCATGAACGCTTCTTCCGACGGCAGGCCCAGGTAACGAGCGCTGGCGCCGGTGGCGATGATCAGGGCGTCGCAGGTGTATACAGCGCTGTCGCCGGTCAGGGTGTAAGGCTTGGCAGCGAAATCCACAGCGTTGATGTGATCGAAAACGATCTCGGTTTCAAAACGCTCGGCGTGCTCGCGCATGCGCTCCATCAGGGCTGGACCGGTCAGGCCGTGAACGTCGCCCGGCCAGTTGTCGACTTCGGTGGTGGTGGTCAGTTGACCGCCGGCCTGCATGCCGGTGATCAGCAGTGGCTTGAGGTTGGCACGGGCCGCGTATACCGCAGCGCTGTAACCGGCAGGGCCGGAACCGAGAATAATCACTCGCGAATGACGGACTTCAGACATGATCTGCTCCTGTTGACCGGGCCGAAAAAACTGGCACGGATCGCCGGACTGCCGGCGGAAATAAAAAAGGACCGTGGAAAACCTTGGGGAAGGCTTGAGCTCGACAGTCCTGTAAAAAGTTGGGTGCAGCGTATCGAGGGGGGCAAGATTAAGGAAATACGGATTAACAATCCAGCTCATAGGTGGTCTCTATGCCGACACACTGACGAGATGGACGTCTTTGTTACAGTGAATGTCGATCGCTCTACCGTGCTTTCGCCGCCGTTGCAAAGTCGGTAAGGTCGGCGCGTTTTCCCTTGCTCGGAGCACCTTATGCCCGCCCCTGTTCTGTCCGGCCCGCAATACCTGCGCGAAGGCCTCAAACTGGTTCTCAGCCCTGGCCTGCGCTTGTTCGTGTTGCTGCCGCTGGCGATCAACCTCGTGCTGTTCGTCGGATTGATCTATCTGGCCGGCCACCAGTTCAGCCTCTGGGTCGACACGCTGATGCCGTCGCTGCCGGAATGGCTGAGCTTCCTCAGCTACATCCTCTGGCCTCTGTTCGTCGTGTTGGTGGCGCTGATGGTGTTTTTCACCTTCACCATGCTCGCCAACGTGATCGCCGCACCGTTCAACGGTTTCCTCGCGGAAAAAGTCGAAGTGGTCGTGCGCGGCACCGATGACTTCCCGGCTTTCAGCTGGGGCGAACTGATCGAGATGGTACCGCGCACCCTCGCCCGGGAAATGCGCAAACTTGGCTACTTCCTGCCCCGCGCGATCGGTCTGTTCATTCTTTCGTTTATCCCGGTGGTGAACATCATCGCCGCGCCGCTGTGGCTGTTGTTCGGCGTGTGGATGATGGCGATCCAGTACATCGACTACCCGGCAGACAACCACAAACTCGGCTGGAACGAGATGCTCGCCTGGCTGCGGCAGAAGCGCTGGCAGAGCATGAGTTTTGGCGGGATCGTCTATCTGGTGCTGCTGATTCCAGTGGTGAACATTTTGATGATGCCGGCTGCTGTCGCTGGTGCGACGCTATTCTGGGTGCGTGAGCGTGGCGCCGAGAACCTGGTGACTCAGCGCTAACGCGGCGTCACAAATCCATCATCCGAACGTCACAACGACGACATGGCCTCAGCCGACACTGAGGTCATGACGACAGCTCTGCATATCACCCTCATCAGCGAAACCTTCCCACCGGAAATCAACGGCGTGGCCAATACCCTTGGCCGCTTGTGCGATGGACTGCGCGCGCGTGGGCATCAAGTGGATCTGGTGCGCCCGCGTCAGGCCGGCGATCCGCAGCGCAGCGATGACGACGCGCTGCTGTTGTGCCGAGGCTGGCCGCTGCCGGGCTATCCGGGACTGCAATGGGGCCAGTCGTCGATGCACAAATTGCTGCGCCGCTGGAAACGCCAGCGCCCGGATGTGCTGTACATCGCCACGGAAGGCCCGCTGGGTTTATCGGCTTTGCGCGCGGCGCGACGCCTGGGGATTTCGGTGGTCAGCGGCTTTCACACGAATTTTCAGCAATACACCAGTCAGTACGGCCTCGGCCTGCTGACGCGGATGCTCACGCATTATCTGCGCTGGTTTCACAATCGCTCGGCGATGACGCTGGTGCCCAGCGCGAGTCAACGTCTGGAACTGGAGCGTCGGCATTTCGAGCGTTTGGCGTTGTTGTCGCGCGGTGTGGACAGCCAGTTGTTTCACCCGAGCAAACGCCTGAACGCCCTGCGTGAGCAATGGGGACTCGGCGAGCGCGACGTTGCCGTGATTCACGTAGGACGCCTCGCGCCGGAGAAAAACCTGGGCCTGCTCAAGCGCAGCTTCGAAGCACTGCGCAGCGCTTATCCACAGCGCAATCTGAAACTCATCGTGGTCGGCGACGGGCCGCAGCGAGTGGCGCTGGAAAAGGAACTGCCTGAGGCGATTTTTTGCGGTGCCCAGCGTGGCGAAGCGTTGGCGGCGCACTATGCGTCGGGGGATGTGTTTTTGTTTCCGAGCCTGACCGAAACCTTTGGCAATGTGGTGCTGGAGGCGTTGGCGTCAGGGTTGGGGGTGGTGGCTTACGATCAGGCTGCGGCGGCGCAGCATATTCGCCATGGCTACAGCGGCGTGCTGGCGATGCCCGGGGACGAAGAGGCATTTTGCGAGGCGGCGGTGTGGTTATTAGAAGAGGATGAGCGCTTGCGTTGCGTGCGCCTGAATGCGCGGCAGCATGCGAGTCGCCAGGGGTGGGCGGCGATCATCGAGCAGTTTGAGAGCCATTTGCGTGGGGCTTGTTTGGGGGGGTTGGTGGTGCCTGAGGCTCAAACACTGCCCTGAATTGTTGTTGCCTTTGAAACCGCCTTCGCGAGCAAGCTTTGCTCCTACAAGACACGTGGCGAAATGCCGTTGATCTTGTAGGAGCAAGGCTTGCCCGCGAAGAGGTCAGTGATAGCGCCGCTTAAACCAGCGACATCAACGCCTCACGGCTGAACGGCAAAATATCCTGTTCACGCCCTTCGCGGACTTTCAACGCCCAGTCCGGGTCAACCAGCAGCGCACGCCCCACCGCCACCAGATCGAATTCCTCTTTGTTCAAACGCTCCAGCAAGTTCTCCAGACTGGCCGGTTGCGCGACCTTGTCGGTGTTGACCATGAACTGCAGGAACTCGCCATCCAGACCAACGCTGCCAACGGTGATAGTCGGTTTGCCCGTCAGCTTTCGCGTCCAGCCAGCGAGGTTCAGGTCAGAGCCGTCGAACTCAGGTTCCCAGAAACGGCGCGTCGAGCAGTGGAAAATATCCACGCCAGCGTCGGACAACGGCTTGAGGAATTCGCCCAGCGCTTCCGGGGTCTGCACCAGACGCGCGGTGTAATCCTGCTGCTTCCACTGCGAGAAGCGGAAGATGATCGGGAAACCTTCGCCCACCGCAGCACGCACGGCTTGAATCAACTCGATGGCAAAACGCGAACGGTTGGCCAGACTGCCGCCGTATTCGTCGGTGCGCTGGTTGCTGCCTTCCCAGAAGAACTGGTCGACCAGGTAACCGTGGGCGCCGTGGATTTCCACGCCGTCCATGCCGATGCTTTGTGCATCTTTGGCCGCTTGGGCGAAGGCTGCGATCACGTCCTGAATATCTTGTTTGGTCATGCCGTGCACCACGACCTGACCGTCCTTGAGTTTTTCCGACGGGCCGTAACCCGGCACGCTGGCGTCCGGTTCGGTGCCGATGCGGCGCACGCTGCCCACGTGCCACAGTTGCGGAACGATTTTGCCGCCTTCAGCGTGAACGGCGTCGACGACTTTTTTCCAGCCGGCCAACGGCGCTTCGCCGAAGAACTGCGGCACGTTCGGGTAACCGTTCGAGGCAACGTGGCCAACGGTGGTGCCTTCGGTGATGATCAAGCCAACACCGGCAGCCGCACGACGGCGGTAGTACTCGATGACTTTCGAATTGGGCACGCCACCCGGGGAGAACGAACGGGTCATCGGCGCCATGACCACGCGGGTCGGCAGTTCGAGGGCACCGAGGTGGAACGGTTTGAACAAGGCTTGAACGGGCATCGAAGAGCTCCACAGAGATGACTTTATGACGGCGATAATATGGAGAGTCGAAGCCGTTGAACAGCATTATTGATTTCGGTGATTAAGGATCAAAAGACGCAGAGCAAAAGATCACAGCCTTCGGCAGCTCCTACATGGGATTTTGAGGTCACCTGCAGGAACTGCCGAAGGCTGCGATCTTTTAATCTTGCTTGATCAGCTCAGCGCTTTTTCAATCGCATGAACAATGGTCGGATCATCCGGCGCCGTGCGTGGCGAGAACCGCGCCAGCACCCGGCCGTCCTTGCCGAGCAGAAACTTCTCGAAATTCCAGGTAATGTCACCGGGAAACTCCGCGCCCTCGCCCGCCAGCAGACGGTAGAGCTGATGCCGTTCGTGACCGTTGACTTCGAGCTTGCTCGACAACGGAAACGTCACGCCATAGTTGAGGCTGCAGAAATCCTGAATGTCCTTTTCAGAACCGGGTTCCTGACCGGCAAACTGGTTGCACGGCAGGCCCAGCACGCTGAAGCCTTTGCCTTTGAACTGCTGATAGAGGTTTTCCAGCGCCGCATACTGGGGGGTCAAGCCGCATTTGGAGGCGACGTTGACCACCAGCACGACTTGGCCCTTGAAAGGCGCCAGCGGTAGCTCCTGACCATCCAGGGCTGTCAACTTAAGGTCGTGAAAAGCACTCATGACGAACTCCAAGATTCCCGTGTTCTACTCGAAACAGCCACTTGGCGAGACCACCAAGGACAGCCGCGGACTAAAAAGGCGCCCGCAGGCGCCTCTCCAGTACTCGAAGCTTAGCGCAGAAATCAGTGGTGATGGCCACCTTCGCCATGGACGTGACCATGAGCGATTTCTTCCTGGCTGGCATCACGGATGTCAACGATCTTCACTTTGAAGTTCAGACGCTGGCCGGCCAACGGGTGGTTGCCGTCAACGGTCACGTCGTCGCCGTCGAGGTCACGGATGGTGACGATTTGCATCTGGCCGTCCGGCGCCGAAGCGTGGAACTGCATGCCGACTTCCAGCTCGTCAACGCCTTCGAACATGCTGCGGCTCAGGGTGCTGACCAGCTCAGCGGCGTATTCGCCGTATGCGTCTTCCGGCTCAACGGAAACGTCCAGCTCGTCACCAACGGTTTTGCCTTCCAGAGCTTTTTCCAGGCCCGGGATGATGTTGCCTGCGCCTTGCAGGTAGACCAGCGGAGCGCCGCCGGCGGAGCTGTCGATGACCTCACCAGCGTCGTTGGTCAGGGTATAGTCGATGGAGACAGCCTTATTGGCGGCGATCAGCATGGGGCGAGACCTTTTGCATAAGAATATAGAAAGGCCAAGTTTAGCGAAGCAATCGCGCGAAAGCGAACACAACCCGGACAAACGGGTTTCAACGATCACAGGCTTCCATCAAGACGAAGAGGGCCATTGGGTGGCCGAGCTTTCCTGTGGCCACACCCAGCACCTGCGCCATCAGCCGCCATGGCAAACCCGGGCGTGGGTACTTGACCCGGCGCAACGTATTGAAAAAATAGGCCAACCCTTTGCCTGCGGTTGGTGCGCACAAGGCTCGGTTAGCGATAACCTTGGCGACTGAATTTCGGTAGTCAGCCAGATATAAGCTGACACCATTGCCATGCAACTTTAGAGAATTCGCATGCAAACTTTTTTTATCGCACCCACCGATTTTGGCGTGGGTCTGACCTCCATCAGCCTCGGGCTGGTACGCACGCTGGAGCGAGCGGGCCTGAAAGTCGGGTTCTTCAAACCGATTGCGCAGCCGCACCCGGGCGACACCGGCCCTGAGCGTTCCACCGAACTGGTGGCGCGCACCCACGGCCTGAAACCGCCGCAACCGCTGGGCCTCGCTCACGTTGAGCGGATGCTCGGCGACGGTCAGCTCGATGAGTTGCTCGAAGAAATCATCACCCTTTACCAGCAAGCCGCGATCGGCAAAGACGTGCTGGTGGTCGAAGGCATGGTGCCGACCCGCAGCGCCAGTTATGCCGCACGGGTCAATCTGCATTTGGCCAAGAGCCTCGACGCCGAAGTGATTCTGGTCTCCGCGCCGGAAAACGAAGTGCTCGCCGAACTTTCCGGGCGCGTCGAACTGCAGGCGCAATTGTTCGGTGGCCCAAAAGATCCGAAAGTCCTCGGCGTGATCCTCAACAAGGTCAAAACCGACGAAAGCATGGACGCCTTCGCCGCGCGTCTGAAGGAGCATTCGCCGTTGCTGCGCAGCGGTGATTTCCGCTTGCTCGGCTGCATTCCGTATCAGCCAGAACTCAACGCCCCGCGCACCCGCGACGTCGCCGATCTGATGGGCGCGCAGGTGCTCAACGCCGGTGATTACGAAACCCGGCGGATGACCAAAATCATCATTTGCGCGCGCACCATGCGCAACACCGTCGAGCTGCTCAAGCCCGGTGTGCTGGTGGTGACGCCAGGCGATCGCGACGACATCATCCTCGCCGTCAGCCTCGCCGCGATCAACGGTGTGCCGCTGGCCGGCCTGTTGCTGACCAGCGACACCCTGCCCGATCCGCGCATCATGGATCTCTGCCGTGGCGCGTTGCAGGCCGGTCTGCCGGTGTTGTCGGTGAGCACTGGATCCTACGACACCGCCAATCTGCTCAACGGTCTGAACAAGGAAATCCCCATTGATGACCGCGAGCGTGCGGAGATCATCACTGACTTCGTCGCCAGCCACCTCGACGCCAAATGGCTGCACCAGCGCTGTGGCACGCCTCGGGAAATGCGCCTGTCGCCAGCGGTGTTCCGTTATCAATTGATTCAGCGTGCGCAGGCAGCGAACAAGCGCATCGTCCTGCCTGAAGGCAGCGAGCCGTTCACTGTGCAAGCGGCGGCGATCTGTCAGGAACGCGGGATCGCCCGTTGCGTGTTGCTGGCGAAACCGGAAGACGTCGAAGCCGTCGCCCGCGCCCAAGGCATCACATTGCCGCCGGGGCTGGAGATTCTTGATCCGGATCTGATCCGCGAACGCTATGTCGAGCCGATGGTGGCCCTGCGCAAAACCAAAAGCCTTAATGCACCGATGGCCGAGCAGCAACTGGAAGACACCGTGGTGATCGGCACCATGATGCTCGCGCTGGATGAAGTCGACGGCTTGGTTTCGGGCGTGATCAACACCACCGCCAACACCATCCGCCCGGCATTGCAGCTGATTAAAACCGCACCGGGCTGCACGCTGGTGTCGTCGGTGTTCTTCATGCTCTTCCCGGAAGAAGTGCTGGTCTACGGCGACTGCGTGATGAACCCGCACCCGAGCGCCACCGAGCTGGCCGAGATTGCCTTGCAAAGCGCCGATTCGGCTGCGGCGTTCGGCATCACCCCGCGCGTGGCGATGATCAGTTACTCCAGCGGCGAATCGGCCACTGGCGAGGAAGTCGAAAAAGTCCGCGAGGCCACCTTGCTCGCCCACGAACAACAGCACTCGCTGCTGATCGACGGCCCGCTGCAATACGATGCTGCGGCCAACGCTGAAGTCGCCCGGCAACTGGCGCCGAACAGTCAGGTCGCCGGTCGCGCCACGGTGTTCGTCTTCCCCGATCTGAACACCGGCAACACCACGCACAAAGCCGTGCAACGCAGCGCCGATTGCGTCAGCCTCGGGCCGATGCTGCAAGGCCTGCGCAAACCGGTGAACGATTTGCCGCGCGGCGCGCAAGTCGATGACATCGTCTACACCATCGCCCTCACCGCGATTCAAGCCGCCAACCGACCTATGGATGTGTAAATGCTGGATTTTCTACCTGCACCCGTGCGCGGTGTGATCGCTTCGCTGCTGTTGGCGCTCAACACGATTCTGCTCTGCTCGTTTCTGTTCTGCGTGGCGCTGGTCAAGGCGTTGCCGTTTGCCTTCACTCAACGCATCGCCGCTTGGCTGATGAGCCACACCCATGAAGCGTGGATCAGCAACAACAAAGGCTGGATGAACCTGGTGCGCCGCACGCGCTGGCACCTCAGCGGCTTGCAAGGCCTCGACTATCAGCACTCGTATCTGATCACCAGCAACCACCAGAGCTGGGTCGATATTCTGGTGCTGCAATACGTGCTCAACCGCCGGATTCAGCCGCTGAAATTCTTCCTCAAGCAGGAGCTGATCTGGGTGCCGGTGATTGGTCTGGCGTGGTGGGCGCTGGGCTTTCCGTTCATGAAGCGCTACTCCAAGGCGTACCTGGCCAAGCACCCGGAGAAGAAAGGCAAGGACCTCGAAACTACGCGTAAAACCTGCGCGAAATTTCGCAATAATCCGGTGGGGATTTTCAACTTCGTCGAGGGCACGCGGTTTACCGAAGGTAAGCATGCGCAACAGCAATCACCGTTCAAATATCTGCTCAAGCCGAAGGCTGGCGGCATCGCGTTTGTACTGGATGCGATGGGCGAACAACTGGAGTCGATCGTTAACGTGACGATTCACTACCCGGCCGGGCGTCCGGGGTTTTGGGATTTGCTCTGCGGCAATGTGCGCGATGTGGTGGTGCATTTTGAAGAGCTGAAAATTCCGCAGCAATTCATTGGCAAGAATTACGACCAGGACGGCGAGTATCGTTTGCAGTTTCAGGGCTGGATCAATCAGCTGTGGCTGGACAAGGATGCGCTGCTGGAACAGATGCACCGCGAATATCCAGCCAAATGATCGGTTGCCTGTGATGGCCTCTTCGCGGGCAAGCCTTGCTCCTACAATGTGATGAGGTGCACTTCTTGTAGGAGCAAGGCTTGCCCGCGAAAGCGATCTTAAT
>NZ_JASCPK010000299.1:0-1897 GCF_029959385.1 Pseudomonas sp. PS01303 | reverse complement strand
GCGATCTTTTGATCTTGCATTTAACAACAAACATCAAACGATCGCAGCCTTCGGCAGCTCCTACAGGGGATAGGGGTGTCAGGAGGGGATGGTCAGGCCGCGGACGACGGCTGGGCGGGCGAGGAATTTCTCCAGCACGCGCGTGACGTTCGGGAAGTTCTGAATCCCCACCAGATCTCCGGCTTCATAAAACCCGATCAAGTTACGCACCCACGGGAACGTGGCGATGTCGGCGATGGTGTAGCGCTCGCCCATGATCCAGTCGCGGCCTTCGAGGCGGCCGTTGAGCACGTTAAGTAGACGCTTGCTCTCTTCGACGTAACGATCGCGCGGGCGCTTGTCTTCGTAATCCTTGCCGGCGAATTTGTTGAAGAAACCCAGTTGACCGAACATCGGCCCGATACCGCCCATCTGGAACATCAGCCACTGGATGGTCTCATAGCGCAGCGCGCCTTCCTGAGCCAACAACTGGCCACTTTTGTCGGCGAGATAGATCAGGATCGCGCCGGATTCGAACAATGGCAGTGGCTCGCCTTGCGGGCCGTGAGGGTCGAGGATCGCCGGGATCTTGTTGTTCGGGCTCAGCGACAGGAACTCGGGGGACATTTGATCCTGCGTGTCGAAACCCACGCGGTGCGGCTCGTAAGGCAGGCCGATCTCTTCGAGCATGATCGAGACCTTGACGCCGTTGGGGGTCGGCAGGGAATAGAGCTGAATCCAGTCAGGGTACTGCGCCGGCCATTTCTGGGTGATCGGGAACGCGGACAGATCGGTCATGGGAAGCATCCAGTCACAAATGAAAGCCTGATCATAATGTAGGAGCTGCCGCAGGCTGCGATCTTTTGATCTTGAGCCTTCAAGCAAGGTCAAAAGATCGCAGCCTTCGGCAGCTCCTGCATGAACCGTAACATTCTGTCGTTAACCTTCCACCTAGCCATTCGTGGTTGCCGTTAGAGTGCTGCGCACTCGAGAAAATCGAACCAAATCGGGTTCAGAGGACTCTGAGCTAAGCCTTTCGCAATGGAAGAGCAATACGACAGGGAACACACCCGGCGCTGGAAGCCCGCGGTGTAAAGGTTTGTCAGCCTTAACCGGACATGCTGAAGAACCTTTTATTTGATGACGAACCTTATGCGTTTCGCCAAACATTTCAAACATCGCGCGTACATGATCCTGCCGTCGTTGATGGCGGTCAGCGCGCTGTTCCTGTCGCTTGAATCCAGTGAAAGTCGCGCGCAACCGGCGGACGGTACGCAGACCCTGGTGTTCCTGCGCCACGCGGAAAAACCCGAGGGCGGTCTCGGCCAGCTTAATTGCCAGGGCCTGAACCGCGCCATCGATCTGTCGACCCTGCTCCCGGAAAAATTCGGCAAGGCCGATTACGTATTCGCCGCCAACCCGACGCGCAATGTCGAAGAAGGCGAGCTGGACAACTCTTACAGCTACATTCGCCCGCTGATGACCATCAGCCCGGCGGCGATCAAGCTCGGTTTGCCGGTGAACATCGAGTTTTCCGCCAATGACACCAGCGATCTGGCCCGCGAACTGACGGCCGACAAGTATCACAACTCGACGATCTACACGGCTTGGTCACACGGTTATTTGCCGGAACTGATCAATAAAGTCGCGGGCAACGCGGTGGGCGGTAAGCAAAGCATTACCGATGACTGGTCGGGCGACGATTTCGATTCGTTGTATGTGCTGACGTTGACTTGGCACAACGGTAAGGCCAGTTTGCAGAGCCACAGCTACAAGCAGGGGCTGGATCATGGCAAGGAAACTTGTCCGACCTGAGTCATTTGTTGTCTGACCCGGCCCCATCGCGAGCAGGCTCACTCCTACAGTTGAAATGCGTTCCCCCTGTAGGAGTGAGCCAGCTCGCGATGAGGCCAGTCAA
>NZ_JASCPK010000298.1:0-1958 GCF_029959385.1 Pseudomonas sp. PS01303 | reverse complement strand
CCGTTGGGCTGCGAAGCGGCCCCGCTTTTAAAATCTGGGCTCGCTGCGCAAGCCAACGGGGATAAATCCCCTCGCCACAGGTCAGCATCAAATCTGAGATTTCATAAACCCCAGACAGCAAAAAGCCCGCACTAGGCGGGCTTTCTGTGGACTCTGGCGTTCAGTGTTCCAGATTCCGAATATGGCGCAGCGGACGGGACTCGAACCCGCGACCCCCGGCGTGACAGGCCGGTATTCTAACCGACTGAACTACCGCTGCGCGAAACGCTTGAAACGAATGGTGGGTGATGACGGGATCGAACCGCCGACATTCTGCTTGTAAGGCAGACGCTCTCCCAGCTGAGCTAATCACCCTTCGCTTCGTTACGGGACGCATTATGCCACAAGTTTTCGTAAAGTGTTGATTTAATTGAAGTTTTTTTCAAATAAATCCGAAAACCGGTAAAACGACACATCCCGCGGGTACAACTGTACAAACTTTGAGGCAGAAAAAAACCCGCTTGGGCGGGTTCTTCCGTGGTGACCTGGCGTTCAGTGATCCAGGTTACCGAATATGGCGCAGCGGACGGGACTCGAACCCGCGACCCCCGGCGTGACAGGCCGGTATTCTAACCGACTGAACTACCGCTGCGCTAAACACTTGAAACGAATGGTGGGTGATGACGGGATCGAACCGCCGACATTCTGCTTGTAAGGCAGACGCTCTCCCAGCTGAGCTAATCACCCTTCGCTTCGGTGTGGCGCGCATTCTACGGAGCGGCCCAACCTCTGGCAAGCACTTTTTTAAATAATTTTCTCAGGCCTTCCAAAGGCTTACAGAAGGGTTGGCCTATGAGACGGCGAGGACAATAATGCCCCCCTTTGTATAAAGGAGAGACTCACCCCATGTGGTTCAAGAACCTGCTTATCTATCGCCTGACCCAAGACCTGCCTGTCGATGCCGAGGCGCTGGAAACTGCACTGGCCACCAAACTGGCGCGTCCATGTGCAAGCCAGGAGTTGACCACCTACGGTTTCGTCGCGCCGTTCGGCAAAGGCGAAGATGCTCCATTGGTACACGTCAGCGGTGACTTCCTGCTGATTTCCGCGCGTAAAGAAGAACGCATTCTGCCGGGCAGCGTCGTGCGCGACGCGGTAAAGGAAAAGGTCGAAGAGATCGAAGCCGAGCAGATGCGCAAGGTCTATAAGAAGGAACGCGATCAGATCAAGGATGAAATCATCCAGGCCTTCCTGCCGCGCGCCTTTATCCGTCGCTCGTCGACCTTCGCCGCCATTGCGCCGAAACAGGGCTTGATTCTGGTCAACTCGGCCAGCCCGAAACGCGCCGAAGACTTGCTGTCGACCCTGCGCGAAGTGATCGGCACCCTGCCCGTCCGTCCGCTGAGCGTGAAAATGTCGCCGACCGCGACCATGACCGAATGGGTCACCACGCAGAAAGCTGCCGACGACTTCTATGTGCTGGACGAGTGCGAACTGCGCGACACCCACGAAGACGGCGGCATCGTTCGTTGCAAACGTCAGGATCTGACCAGCGAAGAAATCCAGCTGCACCTGAGCACCGGCAAAGTCGTCACGCAGCTGTCGCTGGCGTGGCAGGACAAGTTGTCGTTCATGCTCGACGACAAGATGACTGTTAAACGTCTGAAGTTCGAAGACCTGTTGCAGGATCAGGCGGAACAGGACGGTGGCGATGAGGCACTGGGTCAACTGGACGCCAGCTTCACCCTGATGATGCTGACCTTCGGCGACTTCCTGCCGGCGCTGGTTGAAGCGCTGGGTGGGGAAGAGACTCCGCAGGGGATCTAAACCCTTGTGATGTCCAAACTGTAGGAGTGAGCCTGCTCGCGATGAGGGACTGACATTCAACATTAATGTTGACTGAACGACCGCCATCGCGAGCAGGCTCATTCCTACATTTGGTTTTGTGGTGTAACTAACAATAAGGAACAAGCCATGCG
>NZ_JASCPK010000297.1:0-2135 GCF_029959385.1 Pseudomonas sp. PS01303 | reverse complement strand
GCTCGCGAAGGCGGTATGTCAGTTGACCCGTGCGTCACAGACCTACCGCTTTCGCGAGCAAGCTCGGCTCCTACAAAAGCATGGATCAGTTCGCCGCCCAGAAAATGTAATCGGCCTGATACTTCACCACTTCCTGCTTGCCCTTGTTCGCCGCCGTGCATTCACTGCCCGGCGCCACGCCGCCCTTGAGCGCAACGCGCTGGATATAACTCACACCACTCATCGCGCCTTTGCCTTCAGCAGGGTTGGCCTTGACCAGTTGATAAGGCAGATTCCCCGGTGTCGACGGCGCTACGGCCAGTTGCGTGCCGGTGACTTTCGAACCGTCCTTGGCCTGCCACGTAGCCGGCGGGCCGAAATAAGTGCCGACCTGCTTGCCGCTGCGATCGTTGAGCACCGCTTTCGGGCCAACGAACGTCCACTCGGTCTGCCCGGCGGCGTTGGGTTTGTCGCGGCATTCATAAGTAATCTCGCCAACCCCGGTGGTTTCCATGGCGATCTTGTGGCCGTCCGGCACTTTGATCGCATCGGGATAACTGCTTTGGGCGAAGGTCGTCGAGGTGACGGCGAGCAAACCGGTGAAGCCAATCAGTTGGGTGATGTTCATCAGGTGTTCTCCGAAAAGGGTAAACCGCTGACAGCCGAGGAGGGCTGTTACAGGGACTACCCGTGGCGGAGCGGTTTGGATGCAGTGCCTGAAAAATAAATTTCAAACACCCTGAAGCCCCACTGGGCAGGGAGGTAGACCCAAAGGCTGCAAATGCACTACAACTGAAGTGGGCGGATAACCAATCGAAAGGGGGGAGCTATGTATCAACTCTACGGACATCGAAATTCCGGCGCAGCCGCCATCGAAGCGGCGCTGGAGCTGTGCCAGATCGCCTATCGCTTCATCGATATCGAAGCCAGCAGCGAGGCCGCCGAGGCGCTGGCCAAGCTCAATCCGCTGAAACAGATCCCGACCCTGCAATTGCCCGACGGCAGTGCGCTGACCGAAAGCGCGGCGATTCTGATTCACCTCGGCCTGACCTTTCCCAAGTCCGATTTGCTGCCAGTCGAGGCCGCCGAGCGCGACCAGGCGATTCGCGGCATGGTTTATATCGTCAGCAATTGTTACGCAGCGATTGGCGTGATCGATTATCCAGAGCGCTGGCTATTGATGCCCGACGAAGCGTCGCGACAGAACCTGATGGCCGGCGCCCGTGAGCGATTGCACTGGAGTTGGGAAGTGTTTGCCGACCAGTTCTCCGCCGAGCTGTACCTGGACGACGAAACGCCGGGTGCGCTGGATGTGTTGGCGGCGGTGGTAACCCGTTGGGCGGGGAGCCGCGAGCATTTGCGTCAGACGCGGCCGGGGTTTTACGCGTGGCTGCAACGCATTGACCGGCACCCGGTGCTGTCCCCGGTGTTTGCCCGGCATTGGCCTGCTTGAGCCCGACGCAAAACCAAATGTAGGAGTGAGCCTGCTCGGCAATGGCTTCCTTGACCAGGTCACCAATCGACAGCAGCCCGATCAACTTGCCATCCTGCACCACCGGCAAATGGCGCAGACGCTTGTCGGACATGATGCCCAGGCACGTGTCGACGGTCTGGTGCGTATCGACGGTGATCACCGGCGAGACCATGATGTCGCGCACCGGCGTGCCCACCGACGAACGGCCATGCAGCACCAGCTTACGGGCGTAATCGCGCTCACTGATGATGCCCAGCACTTCATCGTTCTCCACCACCAGCAAGGCGCCGACGTTTTTCTCGGCCATCTTCATCAGCGCTTCGAGCACCATGTGATCAGGTTTGATCTGGTGCACTTCCTGATTTTTCTGATCTTTGAGCTTGAGCAGTTGGGCGACGGTCTTCATGGCGGTTACTCAGGTGTTGTCGTTGTTATCCAAGCATCGTAGACCCTGAGGCGCAGGGCAAGGTGACAAAGCGGCAGATAGCACGCAAAAAACGTCATTTCCCGAAAAAAAGCCCGAACACACAACCATTCTTGGAGGGAACCTCTGTGGCGAGGGGATTTATCTGTGGAGAGGGGATTTATCTGTGGCGAGGGGATTTATCCCCGTTGGCCTGCGCAGCAGGCCCGCTTGTAAGTCAAAAGCGGGGCTGCTTCGCAACCCAGCGGGGATAAATCC
>NZ_JASCPK010000296.1:0-2327 GCF_029959385.1 Pseudomonas sp. PS01303 | reverse complement strand
AACCCCTGTAGGAGCTGCCGAAGGCTGCGATCTTTTGATGTTGCTTTTAAAAAACAGGATCAAAAGATCGCAGCCTTCGGCAGCTCCTACAGGGGGATGTGTCGTGTGTGAATAGAGGTGCACGATCACGTGTGGCTGCGGTCGTACTCTTCACATGGCGCATCACTTGTGGAGATCCAATGAGCCAGGAAGTCCTGACCACCGAAACCAATCGCCGCCAGTTGCAGCAAATCATCGCCGGATTATCCGACGGGGTAATTCTGCTGGAGCGGGATCAGAGCATCCTCTGGGCCAACGAGGCCGCGCTGGCCATGCATGGCGTCAGCCGGATCGGTGAGCTGGGCCACAACGCCGCCGAGTACGCGCAGCGTTTCAACCTGCGTTATCGCAACAACCACACGTTGGCGCCCGAGAATTATCCGATCAGTCGCGTGGCCCGCTGCGAGGCGTTCAATGATGTGCTGATCGAAGTGAATGCGGCGGATGACCCGGAACGCGTCTGGGTACACAGCGTGCGCAGCATGATCCTTACCGATCGCGAAGGGCAGCCTGAGTCGCTGGTGCTGATCATGAGCGACGTCACCGACTGGGCCAACGCTGAGCAGCGTTTCGAAAAAACCTTCAATGCCAACCCGGCGCCGGCGGTGATCTGCCGAATCAGCGACTTGCGCTATATCAAGGTCAATCCGGGGTTTCTGGAGATGACCGGTTATACCCGCGAGCAGGTGATCGGCACCTCAGCTTATGAAATCGACATCTACGAGCAGGCAGAAAAACGCGATCTGGCCATTCAGCGCCTGCGCGATGTCGAGACCATTCCGCAGATGCAGGCTGAATTGCGCTTGCCCGATGGCAGCAGCAAGCAGGTGATCGTCGCCGGGCAACCGCTGGTGCTCAACGACGAAGATTGCATGCTGTTTTCCTTTGTCGACATGGAGCTGCGGCACAAGGCCGAGGTGGCGCTGCGTCAGAGTGAGGAGCGTTTTGCCAAAGCGTTTCGCCTGACGCCGGTGCCGATTCTGATCTGCACGGCGGAGGAGCAGCGGGTGCTCGACGTCAATCAGGCGTTTCTCGATACCCTGGCTTTTGACGGGGACGATGTGCTCGGTAAAAGCGTGACGCAGATTGGTTTTATCGATGACAACGGTGCGCGGTCTCGTCTGCTCGCGGCGCTTGAGAACAGCGGCCGGGTGGATCGGGTGGACGTGCGAGTGCGTACCAAAGATGCCGATTTGCTCGAGTGTGCGCTGTCGGCCGACACCGTGAATATTCATGATGTGCCGTGCTATTTGCTGGTGCTGATGGACATCACCGAGCGCAAGCGTACCGAGCTTGAACTGGTGGCGGCGATTGAAGAGGTGATGAAGGATGCTTCGTGGTTCAGTCGTACGCTGATCGAGAAGCTGGCGAATGTGAAGAAGGTCAATTCGCCGCAATTGCCGAGTGTGTCGTTTACCGACCTGACGGCGCGGGAGCGGGATGTGTTGGGGCTGATTTGTGAGGGACTGGCGGACAAGGAGATCGCCGCGCGGCTGAAGCTGGCGCCGAATACCGTGCGCAATCATGTGGCGACGGTGTATTCGAAGCTGGATGTTCATAGTCGCAGTGAGGCGATTGTCTGGGCGCGCGAGCGCGGGTTGTTTTCGGGGGAATGGCGCGGGCAGCGTTAGGGTGCAAATGCACTAGTTGATCCGGTGCAAATTGAGGTTCTGGTGGGGGCGGGTGGTTCTTAGTCTGGTGGGGTGCGGTGCGTGTCTTTTTTGGCGTGACCGTGTCCCTTCGAAGTAGCTAAAGGAAAAGCCTCAATGATGAATCTTGCGCAGTTGCGCGCTCAGCTTGAGCAGAGTTTTTCGCCGCTGGCGTGTGAGTGTCTGGTGGATGGTGATCATTCGCTGACGGTGAAGCTTTATCACCCGGTGTCTGGGCAGGTGGATCTGGTTGTCAGTGGGTTGAAACTGGATGTGTTGCGCACGGCGGAGTCGGTGGCGGGGTTGATTGAGGAATTGCGTTATGAGTTGGAGAGTAATTCTTTGCGCTCGTCTCGAGATCCCGACTTGGCCTGAGCCCGTGTAGGAGCTGCCGAAGGCTGCGATCTTTTGATCTTTTGATCTTTTGATTATTTGGCTTTGAGGTACATATCCGTTGCTGCGGGGGTTGCTGATTATGGTTTCGCCCTTACGGCGAGTCCCTTTGGCAAACGCCCCAAAGGAACCAAAGGTCTGTGCCCTGACGTCCGGCCCTCGCTAAGGCTCGGGTTCCTTCGCTCCGGGTTCATCCGGGGGCATCGCCTACGGTTTGCTTCGCTGCACCTCCTCTCGATGCTTTCC
>NZ_JASCPK010000295.1:0-2357 GCF_029959385.1 Pseudomonas sp. PS01303 | reverse complement strand
CGATAGCGGTCATTCAGACACTGAAGCTGTGACAGACCGAACGCTATCGCGAGCAGGCTCACTCCTACAGTTTTGATCTGCGTAAGGATCAGAGGGCGACGTTGTTCTGGTTCAGGCGTTCGCGCAGGAATTCGACCAACGCCTGCACCGGGCGCGAGGCCTGACGATGCTGCGGGTACACCGCCGACAACGTCAGCGGCTCCGGACGCAGATCATCCAGCACCGGCACCAGCCGGCCATCCTTCAGCGCTGCGCCAACAATAAACGTCGGCAAATACGTAATCCCCATCCCCTGCACCGCCGCATCCCTGAGCAACTCGCCGTTGTTCACGCGCATGCGCCCGGTGACGTTGACCAGCAGCGGCTTGCCCTGCCCGGCATTGAAACGCCATTGCACCGAGCGACCATGGCCATAAGGAAGGCAATCATGGCTGTGCAAGTCTTCCGGTTCGAGCGGCGTACCGCGTTCGGCCAGATACGCCGGGCTGGCGCAATACACCCGTTCGATCGACGCGATGCGCCGGGCGATCAGCGTTGAGTCTTCCAGCACACCAATGCGCAGCGCCAGGTCATAACCCTCGCCCAGCAAATCAACCGGCCGATCACTCAGATCCACCTCCACCGTGACCTCGCGATAGCGCTGCAAAAACATCGGCAGCAGACAACCGAGGTGCGCGACGGCAAACGACAGCGGCGCGCTCACGCGAATCGTTCCGCGCGGTTCGGCGGTCTGCCCGGCGATGCCCTGCTCGACCTGTTCGACTTCGCCCAGCAGGCGCAATGCCGATTCGTAGTAGCTCTGGCCCAGCGGGGTGACGTCGAGGCGCCGGGTCGAGCGATTCAACAATCGCACGCCGAGGCGCTCCTCCAACTGCATCAAGCGCCGGCTGACGAACTGCTTGGACAGGCCCAATTGATCGGCCGCTGCGGTGAAGCTGCCGGAGTCCATGACCTGGCAAAAAATACGCATGTCTTCGAACGGGTTCATTGTCACTCTCTGGTGGACAGTTAAACGCTTTATAGCCGCTTTTTCGCTTTCGAGCAGCTCATTAATCTGTGCTCACGGTTTGAAAACAACCCTGAACACGCAGGAGCTGCCGCAGGCTGCGATCTTTTGATCTTGATCTGCGGTGACGCGGGTAAAAGGCAAAAACAGGATCAAAAGATCGCAGCCTGCGGCAGCTCCTACATCACACATTCGAAAATGGAATTGAACATGAACATTAAACAGACCCTCGCCGCTTCCCTCCTCGCCCTGTCCATCGGCAACGCGTTCGCCGCCGAGACCTCCGGTGTCGAACACAACACCCAGGCCTTCCTCAACGCCCTCGCCGCTGGCGGTGGCAAACCCCTTGAGCAACTCAGCCCGAAAGACGCCCGTGCGGTGCTGACCGGTGCGCAGGCTTCGGTGAAGGTGGACTTGTCCGGTGTTGAAGTCAGCGACAAGGCGATCAAGGTCGATGGCCAGACGATCAACCTGAAAGTGGTGCGTCCGGCCAAGGTCAAAGGTGAGTTGCCGGTGTTCATGTTCTTCCACGGTGGCGGCTGGGTGCTCGGTGATTACCCGACGCACCAGCGCTTGATTCGTGACTTGGTGGTGGGCTCTGGCGCTGTCGCGGTGTACGTCGATTACACGCCGTCGCCGGAAGCGCAGTACCCGACCGCGATCAACCAGGCGTATGCCGCGACAAAATGGGTGGCTGAGCACGGCAAAGACATCGGTGTCGACGGCAAGCGTCTGGCGGTGGCCGGCAACAGCGTCGGCGGCAACATGGCGGCGGTTGTGGCGTTGATGGCCAAGGAACAGAAAACCCCGGCACTGCGCTTCCAGCTGTTGATGTGGCCGGTGACCAACGCGCAGTTTGACGACGGTTCGTACCAGCAATTTGCCGAGGGCCATTTCCTCACCAAAGGCATGATGCAGTGGTTCTGGGACAACTACACCACCAACCCCGCCGAGCGCGCGCAGATCCATGCTTCGCCGTTGAACGCCAGCGCCGAACAGCTCAAAGGCTTGCCTGCTGCACTGGTGCAGACCGCCGAGTTCGACGTGCTGCGTGATGAAGGCGAAGGCTATGCGCGTCACCTCGATGCGGCCGGCGTGGAGGTGACCTCGGTGCGTTACAACGGGATGATTCATGACTTTGGTTTGCTCAACCCTCTGAGCCAGATTCCTGAGGTGAAGGCAGCGGTGCGTCAGGCGGCGGCTGAGTTGAAGACTCATTTGAACTGAGCCCAAGTCCTCGCCACACCCAAAATTGTGGCGAGGGGATTTATCCCCGATGGGTTGCGAAGCGACCCCGCTCTTATCCAGAAGAAGCAGGGACTGCTGCGCAGTCCATCGGGGATAAATCCCC
>NZ_JASCPK010000294.1:0-2366 GCF_029959385.1 Pseudomonas sp. PS01303 | reverse complement strand
GTCCCCTGTAGGAGCTGCCGAAGGCTGCGATCTTTTGATGTGGTTTTTAAAAGATCAAAAGATCGCAGCCTTCGGCAGCTCCTACAGGGGATTAGGTTGTTCTGCCCGGCAAATCTGCCGTGCGGCTGGCTTGAGCGCGCAAGAAGGCCTAGAATTCCCGCATTGTTTATTCCCCCAAGGTAGCCCCGTAATGTCCTTCGCTGAGCAACTAACCCGCCTGCAAGTCTTCCTCGACGCCGACGAGCTGCACGACGAGGCGCTGGATTACGTGGCCGCTCACGGCTACCTGACCGCCCTGTCGATCTGCTCGGACGTTGTGCCGGATCGCGAGTGGATCGACGCGCTGTTCGCCGAAGAGCCGCACTACAGCGGTGAAGCCCAGCGCGAAGAAATCGAAGCCACGCTGATCGGCCTCAAGGCGCACATCGCCCGTCAACTGGCGTCGGATGAAGAATTCGAGCTGCCGTGCGAACTGGATCTGGGTGAAGATCCGGACGATTCCGAACTGCGCGGCTGGTGCATCGGCTTCATGGAAGGCGTGTTCCTGCGCGAAGCCGCCTGGTTCGAAACCGCTGAAGAAGAAGTCAGCGAAATGCTTCTGCCGATCATGGTCGGTTCGGGCCTGTTCGACGAACAGCCTGAGTTCGAAGACATCGCCAAAGACGCCAACCTGATGGACGACATGATCGTGCAGATCCCGGAAGCCCTGACCGCGCTGTACTTGCTGTGCCAGGCGCCAGACGAAAAACCGGCGATCCTCAAGCCACGTCACCACTAAGATCCGGCCTATGGACAACCCCATAGGCAACCGCTCCCTGATGCTGCGCTACATCCTGCTGGCCATCGGCTGGCTCAGCGTGGCATTGGGGGTGATCGGTATTTTCCTGCCTGTTCTCCCGACCACGCCTTTCCTGCTGCTGGCCGCCGCGTGCTTCGCCCGCAGTTCACCGCGTTTCTATCGTTGGCTGGTCGAGCATCCCCGGCTCGGGCCATGGATTCGCGACTATCTCGAAGGCAACGGCATTCCGCTCAAGGGCAAGGTCTACGCGATCGGGCTGATGTGGGCGAGCATTCTGTTCTCGTGTTATCTGGTGCCAATGCCGTGGGCGCGCGGGTTTATGTTGACCAGTGCGGTGTTGGTGACGGTTTATATTTTGCGACAGAAGACCCTTCCCAAGCACTGAGCCTTCCCGCTGACCGTTCGTCTTGAAACCACCCTACCCTGTCAGATCTGACAGGTGACGCCTCACCCGTTTCCAGCCATAAATCACTCCGTTGCCCCACCGCTCAACGGAGCCGTCCATGCTTACCCCCAACCTTCCCGACACCGACACATTGATCCTCGACCAACTCGATATCCCCGGTAAAACCGGGCCGGTGTCGGAGTCGCCAAAGGTCTGGGGCATCAATATTGCGGCGGCGTTGGGTAATTTCCCGCGTCAAGGCTTGCTCTGCCGCGCCGGGCCGTGGACACCAATGGAAATTGGGGATCAGATCAAGGTGTTCTGGAACAAGGATGTGGAGGTCCTGCAGAAAACCGTTGGCCCGGCGGACGTCAATACGACGCTGCAAATGTTCGTGCCTTCGGCGCGCATCCCGGAAGGCCGGGCCGTCGCATCCTATAGCGTCAAGCGCCTCGGCCAAGCCTGGGAGCCGTCCGAGGACATGCAGGTGCTGGTCAAACTCACCCGCCCCGGCGGTCATGACGACAACAACGATCCCGGCCACTCCAAGCTGATCATGCGCTTGCCGCAGGACATCCTCGACGGCGGCATTGATAAGGAAAACGTGGCCGCCGGTGTTCCGGTCGCCATCGAGTCGTATCCAGACATTGCTGCCGGTGATGTGATTCAAGTGAGTTGGGGCGGTGTGTTTGTGCTCAGCGCGCCACTGACTCAGGAGCACGCGGACGGCACAGTGCCGCTGGTGGTGCACGTCAGCGAGGCGGTCATTCGTGAGGCCGGGGATTCTGACGGGGTGGGTTTGTCCGTGGCCTTCGAGGTCTACGACAAGGTCGACAATCGCTCTGAGGACTGGAGCGCGGCACAACGGGTGGTGGTCGCGATTGATGCCAGCAGGCTGGAAGCGCCGATTCTCAAGGAAGCGCAAAGCAACGTGCTCGACATCGACCAACTGGGCGATGCCCCAGGCACGGCGCAGGTCTGGGTCACGACTGGCGGATCGTTCCAGCCCGGTGATACCCCGATCATCCGGGTCAAGGGCACGCCCGTGGAAGGTTTGCCGATCGATGTCGAGTTCACCGGCGAGCCGTTGACCAGCGTGCCCACCACCGCCGAAATCCCCATCGCCAACGCCGTGCTGCGGCAGATGGCCAAGTCCCAGATCGCCTTGTCCTATCGCCTGAA
>NZ_JASCPK010000293.1:0-2390 GCF_029959385.1 Pseudomonas sp. PS01303 | reverse complement strand
ATCTTTTGACTTTGCATTTGAAGATCAACAGATCGCAGCGTGCCGCAGCTCCTACAAAAATGTAGTCAGCCCCTCGGTCAGTCCCCTCTCCCTCTGGGAGAGGGTTAGGGTGAGGGGGCTTTGCGTAACGTGAATAAAAAGAATGGAGTTGTACCGATGAAAATGTTTGGCAGGACTCTGCTGACACTGTCCTTAATGGGCGCAATCGTCATGGGCGCCCAGGCCAACGACAAGGTGCTGCGTGTTTACAACTGGTCCGATTACATCGCGCCGGACACCGTCAAGAAATTCGAAGACGAGACCGGCATCCGTGTGACCTATGACGTCTTCGACAGCAACGAGACCCTTGAGGCGCGCTTGCTGGCGGGCAAATCCGGTTACGACATCGTCGTGCCGTCCAACAGTTTCCTGGCCAAGCAGATCAAGGCTGGCGTCTATCAGGCGCTGGACAAATCGAAGCTGCCGAACTGGAAGAATCTCAACCCGGTGCTGCTGAAAAACGCTGCCGCCAGTGACCCGGACAACGCTCATGCGTTCCCGTACATGTGGGGCTCGATCGGCATCGGTTTCAACCCGGCCAAGGTCAAGGAAGTGCTC
This sequence comes from Pseudomonas sp. PS01303, assembly GCF_029959385.1. Classification (NCBI taxonomy): domain Bacteria; kingdom Pseudomonadati; phylum Pseudomonadota; class Gammaproteobacteria; order Pseudomonadales; family Pseudomonadaceae; genus Pseudomonas; species Pseudomonas sp. PS01303. Next base: position 1,793 of record NZ_JASCPK010000293.1, on the reverse strand, counting down.
GGCGCCAACGCCCCGACCAACTCCTGGGACTTGCTGTTCAAACCGGAAAACGCTGAAAAGCTCAAAGCCTGCGGCATCAGCTTCCTCGATTCGCCGACCGAAATGCTCCCGGCCGCCCTGCACTACCTGGGCTACCCGGTGAACGACAAGGACACCGCGCACATCGCCGAAGCCGAAGCGTTGTTCATGAAAATCCGTCCGTATGTGGCGTATTTCCATTCCTCGAAATACATCTCCGATCTGGCCAACGGCAACATTTGCGTGGCGGTCGGTTACTCCGGTGACGTGCTGCAGGCCAAGGCCCGCGCCGTGGAATCGGGCAACAACGTGGTGATCGATTACAGCATTCCCAAGGAAGGCGCCGGCAGCTTCTACGACATGGTCGCCATCCCGCGCGATGCCAGCAACGTCGACAACGCCTACCTGTTCATGAATTTCCTGATGCGCCCGGACATCATCGCCGAAGTCACCAACAGCATCGGCTACAGCAACGCCAACGCGGCGGCCACGCCACTGGTGGACGAAGCGATCCGCAACGACCCGGGTTCGTACCCGACAGACGCGGTGATGGCGACGTTGTACGCCGTGCCGGATCAACCGATTGCCACGCAGCGCATCATGACGCGCGGCTGGACCCGGGTGAAGCTCGGTAAATAACTGATACGCGCGATGATCGTTCCCACGCTCCGCGTGGGAACGCAGCCCGGGACGCTCTGCGTCCCAAAGCGTGACGCGGAGCGTCACAAGAGGCATTCCCACGCAGAGCGTAGGAACGATCAGTGTAAAAATTTCCCGTTCGCGCAGCGCCTTACCACCGCTGCAACCTCTCTATGAACGGCCTCACCTGGCTCCCTCGGCTCAGGTGAATTCTCAGGCGCCTTCGGGCGCCTTTTTTTGTTGCGTCAGATCAGCGGCCAATCCTGCAAAACGCGATAACGACCCTTGTGCGATTCAAACAAGGCAAAGCGTTCAGCTCGCAAAAAGAACTCCGGTGGCATAGCGGATTCCGGCTCCGGCGCGCGGTAATCACGGGCCAACGTCAGGTGCGGGCGAAACTCGCGGGGTGTCTCTTCAAAACCGAAAGGCAACATCGCCTGTTCCAACGCATAGACCAAGCGCAACAACGCCTGCGGTGCCTGCTCAGGTGCCAGCGACAATACGCCAGGGCGATGCCAGACCTGCAAGCGATCCAGCGAAATCCTCAACGCCTCCCCGGGCGTGCGCACTTTGCTGGCGGCTTGGCAAACTTGATTGATCTGCGCCAACGGCACCGCTCCGAGAAACAACAACGTCAGATGAAAATTCTCCGCCGGCACCGGTTTGCCGGTGCGCAAACCCAACTCGCCGCGCCACTGAGCAATCGCCTTGCGCTGCACCGGCGGGCAGTCGAGGGCGAAAAACAGTCGCTTCGCTTCATCGGTCATGATCCTGCTCCCCTGTTCATCGCAATCCGCCGGATTCTACACAGCCTGAACTGACGACTCGCGACAGGCAGCTATAGTTCAAGGATTGCCATCAACCGGAGGCCGCCATGCGCGAGATCCTCAGCAAAGAGCCATGGTGGGCCCGACCGCCGAATCCCGGGCAGGATGAAAAGGAACTGGAATGGGGCTGGCTGGTGCATTACAGCGAGGGTGAACCGCGCTTCGAATTCGTCCGCGAACGGCCAAGCGACGAAGAAATTCGCCAGCGCAAAAGCTGCCGAATCACCCCCTCACCCGAGTGACGATATCCCTGTAGGAGCTGCGGCACGCTGCGATCTTTTGATCTTTTTTTACAATCAAGATCAAAAG
>NZ_JASCPK010000292.1:0-2458 GCF_029959385.1 Pseudomonas sp. PS01303 | reverse complement strand
CTGCCGAAGGCTGCGATCTTTTGATCTTGTTTTTAAGAGATCAGGATCAAAAGATCGCAGCCTTCGGCAGCTCCTACAGGGATTTGGGTTGTGTCAGGAAGTGCGTTTGAAGACCAGGGCTTTCAGGCCGCTTTCGGGATCGATGTCGGGAAATTCCGGCGGGTTTTCCAGCCGCTGTTCAAAGCGCAAACTCGGCGCCTCCTGCGTCACGCCATCAATCAAAAAGTCCGAACCAAACGCCGGATCATTCATGCAGGCCAGCACCGTGCCGTCCGCCGTCAGCAACTCCGGCAGACGGCGCAACACGCGCTGATAATCCTTGGTCAGCAAAAAACTGCCTTTCTGAAACGACGGCGGGTCGATGATCACCAAATCGTACGGGCCGCTGTTGATCACCTTGCCCCAGGACTTGAACAGGTCGTGGCCGAGGAAGCTGACTTTGCCGGTGTCATGGCCATTCAAACGGTGATTGTCGCGACCACGGCTGAGCGCGGCGCGGGACATGTCCAGATTGACCACATGGCTGGCGCCACCCTCGATGGCCGCCACGGAGAAACCGCAGGTGTAGGCGAACAGGTTCAGCACGCGCTTGCCGTCGGACTGTTCGCGCACCCAGTTGCGCCCGTAACGCATGTCGAGAAACAGCCCGGCGTTCTGCTTGCGGCCCAGGTCGACGCGGTATTGCAGACCGCCCTCGACGATGGTCATTTCATCGATCTCATCGCCCAACAGCCATTCGGCGGTGCTCTGCGGCAGATAACGGTGCTGGATCAGCAACGTGTGCGCTTTGGACTGCTGCCATTCGGCCGAAGCGGTGATGTCGAGCAATACGCGCTTGAGATCTTGCAGTTGCTCCGGCGCCGGTTCCTTGAACAGCGACACCAGCACCACGCCTTGCAGCCAATCCACCGTGACCTGTTCCAGCCCCGGCCAGCAACGCCCGCGCCCATGAAACAAACGACGGGTTTCGCCCGGTGCGCTGGCGAGTGCCGGCAGCAAATGGGCGTGGAGGGTGGCGAGGGCTTCAGGGTTCATCGGTCACGGTCGGCAAGCAAATGGGCCGGCATTTTAACCACAATTACGCCACTTCGAACGTTTGTCTCAGGATTGCCAATCCGACCATTTGGAAAACTCCTGTATCAAAAATGAATTTCTACAGAACGCGCTGCTCATACCAGATAAGCAGCGGATTCAAGCCGCTAAATCGTTAATGCTATTCAGGGAGTGCAGTTTCATGTGCCCATCACCAACGGCGGACGCGCACCTTCCTGGCGGGTTGATTCTGGTAGTTGAGGATGATCCGTTGATTCTGGAGTTTCTTTGCGAAATTCTTCAGGAGGAAGGTTTCAAGGTCGAGCCGCATAGCAGCGCCGACGCAGCCAAGTTATATCTGGACGAGCACGCGCCGGAAGTGAATCTATTGCTGACCGACATCACCATGCCCGGCACCCTCAACGGCGCCGATCTGGCCAACCTGGTCGGCGATCGCTGGCCGGACAAACCGGTGATGGTCATGTCCGGTTATGAAACGCCGGAGACGTCTGGGGTCAAGCACTCGGTCGCGTTCATCAAGAAACCCTGGGCGATCGGCCAGTTGCTCGATTGCGTCGAGAGTGCCTTCAAGTCCAAGGCTCCGCGTCTGCACTGACAAGTGCTACATTGCCGGGCAAATTTGCCCGGCCCCTTGCCAGAGGATGCGACCCTTTGTCTGCTCACAATGATCTTTTCGATCGCGCGTTCGGCGCGTTCCTGTTCGACATGGACGGTACCGTCCTCAACTCCATCGCCGCCGCCGAGCGGATCTGGTCAGCCTGGGCCGTGCGCCATGGCGTCGATGTCGAGGCGTTTCTGCCGACCATTCATGGCGCGCGGGCGATCGACACGATCAATCGCCTGAACCTGCCGGGCGTGGACGCGGAGGCACAAGCGGCGTTTATTACCGCAGCAGAGATCGAGGATGTTGAAGGCATTGTCGAGATTCCCGGGGCGGCGGCGTTTCTCCATCAATTGCCAAAGGATCGTTGGGCCATGGTGACGTCGGCGCCGCGCGATCTGGCATTGCGGCGGATGGCGGCGGCGGGGATTCCCGAGCCTGCGGTGATGATTACGGCTGAGGATGTGAAGGCGGGCAAGCCTGATCCGGCGGGTTATTTGCTGGCGGCTAAACGCTTGGGGCTGGAGCCGGCGGAGTGTCTGATTTTTGAGGATGCCGCTGTCGGGATTCAAGCCGCTGAAGCGGCGGGTGCGTCGTTGATGATCATCACCACGACGCATCAGCATCCGCTTGAAACCGAGCACGCGACACTGGCCAGTTACGACGCGATCCGCGTCCAAATCGACAACGACGGCCTGCACCTACAGCCTGCCTGAAGCTGTCCCCCTGTAGGAGCTGCCGAAGGCTGCGATCTTTTGATCTTTTTTTTTAAAAGACCAAGATCAAAAGATCGCAGCCTTCGGC
>NZ_JASCPK010000291.1:0-2469 GCF_029959385.1 Pseudomonas sp. PS01303 | reverse complement strand
AATATTCAAAGCAATTTATCCCCTGTAGGAGCTGCCGAAGGCGGCTATCTTTTGATCTTGATCCTATGAAAAACAAGATCAAAAGATCGCAGCCTTCGGCAGCTCCTACAGGGGTTTCGGATCAAGTGGCCGGGCGAATCGCGTTGATCAACGACTGCAACGAATACCCCAACCGCGGCGCCAGCGCTTCGGCCCGCGCAGTCAACGCCTGCATGTCCAGTTCCTGATCGAGATCCGCCGGCACCAGCAGAATCACATTGCCCTCCTTCACCGGCAGTTCCCAGTAATGCCGGTGATAGAGCCCGCGCAACAGCGCCGCGCCCAACGGCTGGCCATCATCGGTGGCCCACTGATTGATCACCAGCCAGCCGCCCGGATTCAAACGCTTCTGGCAGTCACCGAGAAAACCCCAGGCCAGATGCCCGACACCCGGGCCGACGTCGGTGTACAGGTCGACGAAGATCAAATCCGCAGGTTCCGCCGTCGGCAGCAATTCCAGCGCATCACCGACACGAATGTATAGACGCGGATCATCGTCCAGCCCAAGGTATTCGATCGCCAGACGCGGCACGTCCGGGCGCAACTCGATGGCTTCAACATCTTCCAGTGGCAGAAACTTGAGGCAGGCCTGGGTCAATGTCCCCGCACCCAACCCGAGAAACAGCGCGCTGTCCGGTTGCTCATGGCACAACGCGCCGATCAGCATCGCGCGGGTGTAATCGTACTCCAGCCAGCTCGGGTCAGCGGTGAACACGCAGCTCTGCTCGATCGCATCGCCGAATTCGAGAAAGCGGTAATCGGCCACTTCCAGCACGCGAATCACGCCGAACTCATCCTGTACTTCGGCGAGCAGATGCTCGACGCGCTCCTCAGTCATTTCGTCTCCTGATGGTCACCGGGCGCGGTGACGCGATGGCACCGCTGTGGCGCCGTGGCAAAGCGGCGATTGTCGGCGAAGGGGCGGGAGCAGGTCACGCACTAATTGCTGCTAACATGGCCGTCCGTGCGTAGAACCTTAGAGACCGTGATGAGCCAACCGTGGAGCCCTGACAGCTGGCGCGCCCTGCCGATCCAGCAACAACCCCAATACCCCGACGCCGCGCACCTGCGCCAGGTCGAGCAAACCCTGGCCAGTTATCCGCCGCTGGTGTTTGCCGGCGAGGCACGCGAGCTGCGTCGACAGTTTGCTGAAGTAACTCAGGGCCGCGCGTTCTTGCTCCAGGGTGGCGATTGCGCAGAAAGCTTCGCTGAATTCTCTGCGGCAAAGATTCGCGACACTTTTAAAGTGTTGCTGCAAATGGCGATCGTCATGACCTTCGCCGCCGGTTGCCCGGTGGTCAAAGTCGGGCGCATGGCTGGTCAGTTCGCCAAGCCGCGTTCGGCCAACGACGAGACCATCGACGGCGTGACGCTGCCGGCTTATCGCGGCGACATCGTCAACGGCATCGGTTTCGATGAGAAGAGCCGCGTGCCGGATCCGGAGCGTCTGCTGCAGTCCTATCACCAGTCCACCGCGACGCTGAACCTGTTGCGCGCCTTCGCTCAGGGCGGTTTTGCCGACCTGCACCAAGTGCACAAATGGAACCTCGATTTCATCGCCAACTCAGCGCTGGCCGAGAAGTACAGCCACCTCGCCGACCGCATCGATGAAACCCTGGCATTCATGCGCGCCTGCGGCATGGACAGCTCGCCGCAACTGCGCGAAACCAGTTTCTTCACCGCCCACGAAGCGCTGCTGCTGAACTACGAAGAAGCCTTCGTGCGCCGCGACAGCCTGACCAACGATTACTACGATTGCTCGGCGCACATGCTGTGGATCGGCGACCGCACCCGTCAGCTCGACGGCGCTCACGTCGAATTTCTGCGCGGGGTGAACAACCCGATCGGCGTGAAAGTCGGCCCGAGCATGAACCCGGACGATCTGATTCGCCTGATCGACGTGCTCAACCCGGACAACGATCCGGGGCGTCTTAACCTGATCGCGCGGATGGGCGCGAACAAGGTCGGCGATCACCTACCGGCGCTGATCCGCGCGGTGCAGCGTGAAGGCAAGCAAGTGCTGTGGAGTTCCGACCCGATGCACGGCAACACCATCAAGGCCAGCAGCGGCTACAAGACCCGCGACTTCGCGCAGATCCTTGGCGAGGTGAAGCAGTTCTTCCAGGTGCACGAAGCGGAAGGCAGTTATGCCGGCGGGATTCACATAGAGATGACCGGGCAGAACGTCACCGAGTGCATCGGTGGAGCGCGGCCGATTACGGAAGACGGCTTGTCAGATCGGTATCACACGCATTGTGATCCTCGGATGAATGCCGATCAGTCGCTGGAGTTGGCATTCCTCATCGCCGAAACCCTCAAGCAGGTTCGCCGCTAAACCGCCTGGCCACCGCCCCTGTAGGAGCTGCCGAAGGCTGCGATCTTTTGATGTTGTTTTTTTAAGATCAAGATCAAAAGATCGCAGCCTTCGGC
>NZ_JASCPK010000290.1:0-2512 GCF_029959385.1 Pseudomonas sp. PS01303 | reverse complement strand
CTAAGAAACCACTGTAGGAGTGAGCCTGCTCGCAATAGCGCAATCACATTCAACATCACCGTTGACTGAACTACCGCTATCGCGAGCAGGCTCACTCCTACATTTGCTTCAGCGCAAGGCTTGAGCTCGCATCCTGACAGGCTATGCTGCCCCTTCACCATTCTGATCGAGACCCTGCCAATGTCCGCCCCCAGCATGACCCTGTACCACAACACCCTCTCCCCGTTCGTGCGCAAAGTAATGGTCTTGCTCCACGAAACCGGTCAGCAGGATCGCGTTGCCCTGCAAGACTGCGTGCTCTCCCCGGTCAGCCCGAGCGCCGAGCTCAATGCCGACAACCCGCTAGGAAAAATCCCGGCCCTGCGCCTAGCCGACGGCACGGTCATCCATGACAGCCGCGTGATCCTCGAATACCTCGACCACCAGCACGTCGGCAACCCGCTGATCCCGCGCGAAGGCTCGGCCCGCTGGCGCCGTCTGACCCTCGCCTCGCTGGCCGACGGGATCATGGACGCCGCGGTGATGGTGCGTTATGAACAGGTCCTGCGCGCCCCGGAAAAACACTGGGATGAATGGCTCGAAGCGCAACGCGAGAAGATCCGTCGTGCGCTGAATCTGTTGGAGCACGATGCGATTGCCGAGCTGACCAGCCACTTCGATGTGGCCGCGATCAGCGTCGCCAGTGCGTTGGGTTACCTGGATCTGCGCTTCCCCGACCTGGGCTGGCGTGAAGCTAATCCGCAACTGGCTAACTGGTTTTTTGAAGTGAGTCAGCGACCGTCCATGATCGCGACGATGCCCAAGCCTTAGTTTTTGGGTGCCTGCTCCGGCCTCTTCGCGAGCAGGCTCACTCCTACAGTTGACCGCATTTCCCTGTAGGAGTGAGCCAGCTCGCGATGGCGGCAACTCGCTTCCACAGGCAAATAGCCGATAATCCGCGTCACTAACCCATCCTTCCACAGCTGATCCTCACGCAACCCCAGCGACCGGCTCATTCCACCACCCCGATATCAAACTCCAACGGTTTGGCCGGCTTCTGCCCGATCCCGTACCAATCCAGTTTGCGCGTCAGCACCATAAACACACCGAGCAAGCCGAACAGCAGCAACGAGCCCATCAACAACGCGTAATCCTCCGCGCTCAACAGCCCATAAAGCAGTCCATACAACGCCGCCAACCCCGCCGAAAAACTCAAGCCATGGTGCACGCTGCGCAGCACGTGGCAGACGTAAAAGCCGATCAGCAACACACAAGCACTGGCCGACAGCAGATACGCCAGGGTAAAACCGATGTGCTCCGACAGCGACAGCAGCAACAGATAGAAAAACGCCAACGCGACACCGACCAGCGCGTATTGCACCGGGTGCACCGCGAGACTTTTCAGTACTTCGAAGAGAAAGAAACCGGCGAACGTCAGGACGATAAACAGCAATGCATATTTGATCGCCCGGTCACTCTTCAGGTACTGATCCACCGGGTCGATAAAACTCACGCCAAAGCTGCGGCTGTTGAACGCCTCGCAATCGCCCATCACACAGCGATGCATTGCTTCCTGCAGGTTGGTGGAGAAAAACGAGGTCTGCCAATCGGCCTTGAAACCCTGATCGCTGATCTCGCGTTTGGCCGGCAGGAAGTTGCCGATGAAGCTCGGATGCGGCCAATTCGCGCCGAGGCTGACACTGCTGGTCTTGCCCACCGGCAGCACGCGCAGCGAACCGGTGCCCTGCAGTTGCAGATCGAAGGCGAACGCCAGCTCGGTGGTTTTGCTGGTATCCAGCGTCGGCAGCGTGACCCGCACACCCTCGCCGAGCCAAGCCACTTCCGTGCCCGGGACAAAGTCCAGACGCTGACCATCAAGTTCCAGTTTCAGCGCGTTTTCGATGCCGCGAATGTCGCTGATGCCGACGGCGAGAAACGGCGCGTCGAACTGGTAGTCAGCAAAATTTTCCTTGATGCCCAATTGCGCCGGCAGTGAGAAATGACCATTGATACGGTTGTCGGCATGGAACAGTCGCGCCTCGTAGATCCCGCGTTTACGCAGTTCGGTTTGCACTTGGCCGTCGAGCTCAAAACGCTCGGGCAGAAAGTACAAACGCCCGCGCTCTTCGCCGATTTCCTGGTAACGCTTATTGGTTTTTTCGTTGGTTTTCCACGTGCGCATCACTTTGCGAAATGGCACCACCATCACCGGGCCGCTCACCTGCTGGCTGTAACTGGAACTGCGGGCGATGTCTTCGAGCACGCCGTCGCGCAGCTGTTGGCGCTCGTCGATGACGCCATCGATCATCAACAGCGGGATCAGCACTAGCAGGATCAGCAGCGCGATGGCGCCGAGCTTGATGGTCAGATTTTTGTTCATGGGACTCTCCCTGTTTTGATGGGGGGAGTCTGGTGATGGGGTGTGGGGGTTTTGTGGGGGGAATGTGGAGATTGTGTGGAGACTTCAATGCCCCCATCGCGAGCAGGCTCACTCCTACAGTTGATCGCATTCCAATCTGTAGGAGTGAGCCTG